>CAMDAO010000020.1 GCA_945888595.1 Chryseobacterium gleum
AGAAAATCGGGGCCTTTTACTCGTATTTTTCCTCGTTTTTTTTCAATTCGCATTCTCACATCTGCAAAATGATCCGATTTTTTTTCTTGAAAAGAAATTAAATAATGTTCCCCCAGAATAAAACTAATTTGCTCTTGCTCTAGAATAAAAATATTTTTTTCATCAGGCAAAGCAGAACGAATAGAAAAGAATAAATAATTTGGATATTCCTCCAATTTTGGACGATGTTTTTCTTTAAAAATATCTTCAATCGAAAGTTTATCAATCAATAATGATTCACCCAATTTCTCGATACTTAATCTATCTGAAATATCATGAAAATTGAGCCAAACAACCTGATCTTTTTGAATTTCAGTTGAAACAAATTCCTTCGCGAAATACTCAGGTGAATTTTTAGTTACTAAGAAAAAATCATTGTCGTATTTATACACTTGACAACTAGTATTTTTTTCGTTCATCATTTTAAAAAAAATAAAGATTCTATAAATATATCATTAAATATTTATATAATTCGACCATGCACATAATATCATACTTTGCAACGATCTCATTGGGGCAATGCACATTATCTTCTGGGGCTCCAATAAAACACCAATCGAAAGGCAAATCCGATTTTTGAAGCGTACTCCCATCACTTCCGCCAGCAGATTCAACTTCTAACTGAAATCTAACGTTTGATTCCTTTGCTAATTCAATAATCCGATTTAGATACACCCTTCGAGGAACACTATGATCTCGCATAGAAATAGCTACCCCCTTTCCATGACTAACACCTTCTGTAACCCATGTAATATCTGAAATCAACGCTTTATTTACTCCATATTTTTCAAATAAAAATCGGCCACAAAATCCAACAGAATTCCCCCCATGTTCTTCATAGGTAGAAAAAACGATTGCTCCATTTTCTAATGACTCAGCAACTTTTAGTGCACTCCAAACTCCTAATCGATTGTCCAAGTATGGCGATTGGATAAAATCATCTGTAATTTTAAAATTAGGTTTATAGGTTAAAATGGTCCCTCGTTCAATCTCTCTTTCAAAGACATATTGAAGTTCGATATTTCCCTCTGAATCTTCAATAACCATCAGTTCTGTCTCAATTTCTCCTAGACTATCCGAGCCCACTAATTGAATTCCATCATCTGTGCAGGGTCCACCTATTTTAATGAGGTTTTTTCCATAACCAACCGTAAACCCAATACTATCCATATGCGCAAAAATGGCTGTTCTTGGTTTTCCAAAAACAACGATCAATGCATCTTGAAAATGATTCCCATAAAATAATTGCGGTGTCGCTTTCCAATTACTTTTATTTTCTTCAATATAGGAAATAATAAAATCTCTAACTCTGCTTTCATCTCCTGATGCCCCTCGTATTTCTACTAATTTTTCTAATAAATCCATTTTCTAATAAATTCCTAACATTATTATTTTCATCGAAGTCAAATTGCACAACTCCTCTTTCAAATTTTCCTTTTTATCCATCGGTAGAGCTAAAACCAATTCACAATTCAATTCGAAAATTTGTTTTTCACTATGTAGATTATGTTTCTTGACAAAACTCATTACGGATGGCATATCTACATAATTAAAATTCAAGTTAACCCATTCAAAAACTTCCTTAATGACAATTTCTCCTTCCTCAATTGCCTCCTTTGCCGCAGTTCTGTATGCGTTTATTAAACCTCCTACCCCTAATTTAGTTCCTCCATAATAACGAACCACTCCAATCAAAACATTGCTTAAATCATACGACTGTATTTGACCATAAATTGGAGCTCCTGCGGAATTATTTGGTTCACCATCATCATTGAATCTATACACATCTTGGTTGACCCCAAAGCGATACGCATAACATAAGTGGCGCGCCTGATGATTTTCCTTTTTCCATGTTTCCAAAAAGATTTTCGCTTCTTCTTCAGAATAACACGGAACACTATAGCTAATAAATTTGGATCCTTTCTCCTTATAAATTCCTTCTGAAATTGCTTGTAAAGTGCGATATGTTGATTTTGTGTTAATGGATTTCAGCTTTGAAGATTACAAATTTCAGATTAAAATTAACAATAATTAATCATTTTATATTCTGTTAATTTACAATCCGCTATTTGAAAACCAATTATTGTGTACATTTGCGAAAAAATTAATAAAATGACAGAAGAAATTAAAGCCGTAAGTTACTGCGTAGGACTTAGTATTGCAGATAGTTTAAAACAACAAGATCTGGATGGAATTTCGCCGGAAATTTTAGCAGAAGCAATTAAAGACTCTTTTTCAGGTGCGAAATTAGTATATACGCCTCAAGAGGCAAATGACATAATTCAAACGTATTTAACTAAAATAGGAGAAAGTAAATTCGGCGCTATTAGAGAAGAAGGAGAAGCATTTTTAGTTGAAAATAAGTTAAAACCTGAAGTTAAAACAACTGCAAGTGGTCTGCAATATGAGGTAATTGCGGAAGGAGAAGGTAAAAAACCATCTGCGCAAGATCATGTAAAAGTGCATTATCATGGTACATTAATCGACGGGACGGTATTTGACAGTTCTATTGAAAGAGGTGATCCAGCAAGTTTTGGTGTTCATCAAGTAATTCCAGGATGGACGGAAGCATTACAATTAATGACTACAGGTTCTAAATACCGTTTATTTATCCCTGAAAACTTAGCTTATGGCGCTCATCCTCAACCAGGAGGGCCTATCAAACCATTCATGGCATTGGTTTTTGATGTTGAACTTTTAGAAGTACTTTAGGATATGAAGAAAATATATTATTTTATCTTACCGCTTGTCCTATTGATGTCATGTGGTGATAAAAAAGCAGATGCTGAAAACATCGAATTAAATACTTCTAAAGAAAAATTATCCTATGCTTTAGGAGCAGAACAAGGAAAAATGATTCTTGAATCTGGGGACCCAAATTTAGGAAAATTAGATTTTAAGATGATCATTGAAGGTTTTAATAAAGGATTTAACAGCAAAGATGCTTTTAGTAACGAATGTCAAACAACTTTGCAAAAATTATTTGGACCTTATGGCCAAGATTTCGATACTACTTATTTAAAAGCGGGTTGTACTTGCTTGGGTAAAACAGTAGGATCCGTATTTTATGACGGTTGGAAGAAAAAAGGCGCTTTAGATCAAATTGATTTATCAATGGCGACAATTGGTTTTAAGCATTCTCTCGAAAAAAGAGATACCCTAATTAAGATGGATCTTCGCACAAAAATTGTCAATGATTTTGTTGTTGATTTGAACAGATCGAATGGTGTTAAAATGATGGAAAAAGCTAAAAAGTTACCAAATGTACGGATATTAGCTAACGGCTTGATCATTCAAACATTGCAAGAAGGAACAGGTGGATCTCCTACTTCTTCTGATGACGTGAAAGCAGATTATGTTTTAACGAGCACACAAGGAGATACGATTGAAAGTTCTATACAGTACAAAAAGCAATCTGGGAAAGAAATTCCTGCATTTAATTTAGGTGGTGTCATTCCAGGATGGATGCAAAGTTTCCCTCTCTTGAAAAAAGGAGGAAAGTATAAACTATTTATCCCTGGAGAATTAGCTTATGGTGCACAAAAAGGTTTTGAATCTTTGTGTTTTTACGTTGAATTTCATGATTTCGGAAAAGCGGGAACATTGGTTAAACCTGAACCTCAGCAACCTCAGCAAAGATATTAAGAAATAGTAAACATTAAAAAAGCTCCCTCGAGGAGCTTTTTTAATTTATATCGGTATGCATAAGAAAAAAAGTACTACAACTCATCTTCTTCCACTTCTTCTTTTATTTCCTTGCCTTTTCCCAATCGAATAAAGAAATTGATTCTATAAATGATAGGGATAAATCCACTTACTTGACCTGTTAAAGAATTTGTTTTAGTCATTTTATAACTTGTTCTAAAAGGACTGTTGACGCTATTAATCACGTCATAAAAAACGCCAGCATTGATCCGAATAATTTCTTTAAACTCTCTTGAAAATCCACCACCTAAAAACAAAGTCGGCACCCAATTAGTAGTTGTAGAAAATGTCCCTAGATTAAAAGGGGAATGTAAAATCTCTAATTCAACACCTCCAAAAACCATATTTCCATAACGCGCGTGGGCAAATCCACCACCTCCATAAATAGAATATGTATAATTTGTTCCATTCGTACTTGACCACCCTTTCATTATTCGCACGGATGGCCCAATTACGATATTCTCATTTACTCGATATCCATATTTTAATCCTAAACCAAAATTACCACCTAAGGTTGAAGCGCCCACATATCCTTCCAGTCCAAGCTCAGATCCAGTTGTACCTTGCGCGTACAAATTTTCACCAGAAATAAAGGAAAGAAATATAACTATACTTGAGACAATTATTTTTTTTATCATTTTCACTTTTTTAACAAATGTACTAATATCAAATATAGATGTGAGTTTTAACTGAAAAAAGTTAAAAACAGATGAAATTTAGAATGTTTCTAATTCTGTTTCAATTTTAATCGGGCATTCATTTTTTTTTACGATCATGACGCAGTATATTTGTGTAAAACTACATAAACATGCAACTATTAGATGGGAAAGCTACATCAGAGGAGATAAAAAAAGAATTATCGCTTGCCATTTTAGACCGCAAAGAAAATGGACAAAAAATTCCTCACCTAGCTGCAATCATAGTAGGAAATGATGGCGGATCGATAACGTATGTAAATGCCAAAGTAAAAGCATGTGATGAAATTGGTTTTGAAAGCTCTTTAATTAAATATGATAATTCAATCGCTGAAGAAGTTCTGTTGGCTAAGATTAAAGAATTGAATGAAGATGATTTAATTGACGGGTTTATCGTTCAACTTCCTCTACCTAAACATATTAATGAATTAAATATAACACAAGCAATTGATCCTAAAAAAGATGTTGATGGGTTTCATCCTGTTAATTTAGGAAATATGATTTTAAACATCCCTAGTTTTCTCCCTGCAACTCCAGCGGGAATTGTAGAATTACTGAAAAGAAATAATATCGAAACAAAAGGGAAAAATTGTGTGATTATTGGACGAAGTAATATTGTTGGACAACCACTCAGTATCTTGCTTTCGAAAAATACAGATCCTGGAAATTGCACCGTTACTCTGGCACATAGTTATACGAAAAATTTAAAAGAAATTTGCCTAACGGCGGATATTTTGGTTGCTGCAATAGGAAGACCAGGCTTTGTAACAGAAGAAATGGTAAAAACAGGAGCAGTCGTGATTGACGTAGGCACAACAAGAGTTCCTGATCCTTCCAAAGCAGCAGGTTGGTATCTGAGTGGTGATGTGGATTTTGTAAATGTAGCTCCAAAATGTTCCTTTATCACCCCAGTGCCTGGTGGAGTTGGTCCAATGACAATTGCCTCTTTAATGATAAACACATTAAAAGCAATGGAATTAAAAGGGAAGTAGAATGATGTTTGATTTTTAATGTTGAATGTTTAATTAATTCATCATCAAAAATTCAACATCCAGCATCATTTTAAAATCTTTCTAGCGGAGTTCTTACACCATCAATTAATGAATAACACGCCAATTTATCTTTAAAAACAGACGACTTAAAAATTGATTTATTGAGGAGCATTCGAGCACATTCTTGAATTCCTTCAACAATGGATGGATGAGGATGAATTAATTCAGCCAATGCCTCAATTGAAGCCCCCAATTTAATTAACAATGCCACACCCTGAATAGCAGTTGAAGCATGTTCACCAATGACACGCATTCCTAAAATTTTCATTTCTGAATCATTTGTCACAATAATTTTGAAAAAACCTTGTGTTTGACGCATAGCAATTGCCCGGGCAATAACAGAATAATCAACTTTTACTATTTTCACAGGTATATTGTTTTCTTCACAATATTGTTCATTAATTCCAACAGAAGCTACTTCAGGCTGAAGAAACATAATCGTACAAATATTATCATAGCTCAATGGACTTTTATTGACATTGAATGCTTTTTCAACGGCATGTCTCCCTTCAATTTCTCCCACATTAACAAGCGCGATTCTGCCAGAGACATCTCCAACTGCATAAATATTTGGAATATTAGTTCGCGTATCTTCATCCCCCACGTGCAAGCCTCGTTTTGACATCAAAATACCTACATGTTCCATTCCTAAATTCTCGATATTGGGAATTCTACCAATTGAAAGCAATGCTTTTTCAACACGAATAACTTCTCGAGAACCATCCGGATAAGATAATTCATATTCGACTTCATTTTCGATTGTAACCATTCTTTCCAAAGAGGCATTATGATGAATCGTCACTCCTTTATTTTCTAAATTACAAGCTACTAATGAAGAGACATCCTCATCCTCAAATGGTAGAATTCTATCCTGACGATCTATAATATATACTTTAGTTTTTCCGAAATTTGAAAACATGGTAGCATATTCACAACCAATAACTCCAGCTCCCACAATTACTAAACTTTTTGGATAATCATCTATGTGCTCAATGGTGTCACTCGTTAAAATCGTTTTATGATCAGCGATAATATTGGGTATCATTTTAGGTCTGCTTCCTGTTGCAATAATAATATTTTCACCCCAAACAACTTTTTCAGTTCCTTCGTGCGTAATTTTTATTTCATTCGTAGAAAGAAACACGCCATTTCCTCTTTCGTAATATAGAAGTTTGTGATTTGATTCTGTATGTAATAATTTTATATGAGAAGAATATTGAAATTTTCTTTCAAAAACAGCTTCATCAATTGTTTTTTTTACATCTTTCCAGGGAATTTCAAATTTAGATCGCCCGTTCGAAACAATCATACTATTAACACTGGCAACACGAGAAGACAATTCCCAAAGAGTTTTAGAAGAAAGAGCACCATTATAAACACCGCTACCTCCGATACGACTTCGTTCAATTAAGCAAACTTTTTTACCGAAATCGATTCCTCGCATAGCAGCAGCATAGCCAGCTGGACCACCTCCTAGAATAATTAAATCAAACTTATCCATGTTTTAATTAAATTTGCAGCAAATATAAATACCTTTTATTCAAGATATCGGTTTTTACAGTAAAAACAATTATTAAATCTGAAATGAAATATCAAGAAGATCTCAAGTTAGCTATCGAAAACAGAAAAATTAATGAAAAAACCCTTCAACGATTAAAAAAGAAAAAACCAAAATTTGTTGACGATCTTTTTGCGGACTTACATGCGAAAGCATTCAGTAAAATTGACTGTTTAGCCTGTGCCAACTGTTGTAAAACAACTAGTCCTACATTTAGAGATGTTGATATAAAACGTATTTCTAAAAGATTTAGGACAAGTGAAATGCAATTTATTTCAACGTATTTGAGAATGGATGAAGAAAATGATTACGTTTTAAAAGTTGCTCCCTGCTCATTTCTCGGCGCGGACAATAAATGTGACATCTATGAAGACCGACCCTTGGCTTGTAGGGAGTATCCACATACAAATCGCAAAAACATGTCGCAATTATTAATTTTGACAGGTAAAAATTCAGAAATTTGTCCAGCAGTAGCACAAATCATGGAACAAATCACTTTAAAATATCCATGAAAAAATATAAAAAGATCCTTTATTGTTAACAATCCAAAAAATACTTACAATATACATAGGATAATTAATTAATTTGAAATAATTTAGCCACCTAATAGACAGGTTCTGCTAAAACATGGAAATTAAAACTGATTTAATTGATTTTCGTATTCGAAAATTTTTTACAAATTGTGAAGAAAATTACCTTTCTGTTGAAAATAGAGTGATTTTAATTTCGCATTGTGGTGTTTTTTCTCAAGATTTAATAAATAGTTTAGTAGAAGGAAATGAAGAATTAATGAGCACAGTAGGGGACAAAAAAGTTCTAATTAAACGTGTTTTTTCTATTTTAATTGAAGGTTTGCAAAACATTCGTGCTCATGGTGGAAAAGATGATGAAGGGAAACAAATAGGATTCATTATAATTGCGAAAGAGAAGGAAACCTATAAACTTAACTTCGGAAATATAATAAATAGCAGCGAAAAAGCTTCCATTATTTCTAAAATTGACCGATTAAATTCTTTATCAAACAGTGAGATAAAAATGCTTTATATGAATGTATTAACGAATGATCTATATTCTAAAAAAGGAGGTGCAGGTCTAGGTTTTATTACCATGAAAATAAAATCGAATAATAACTTAAGCTATTCGATAGTCCCTCTCACTCAGAAAAAATCCCTTTTTTCATTTGAAATCATTCTTAACAGAATATTTTAATTAGTGACTTGTTTTTTTGACATTTTATAGTATCCCACAACTTTTGGTGTTGATTCATTTAGCACTCAACTTTTACATTGAAAAAAAATCTCCTTGTCAACTGAATGCAAGGAGATTTACTACATTAATTCAGTAAGATTACCATTGAAATAAAGGGCGATTGCTCATCATTTCATTTACTTCCGCTCGAACGGATGCAATAGTAGACTCATTTGAAATATCACTTAAAACCCGATCAATCATATTTACGATTCGAGAAATTTCAGTTTCTTTTACACCTCTTGAAGTTAATGCTGATGTTCCCACACGAATCCCAGACGTAACGAAAGGAGATTCTGTATCAAAAGGAACCATATTTTTATTTACAGTAATATCAGCCAAAACTAAAGTATTTTCAGCATCTTTTCCCGTCACATTTTTTGATCTTAAATCAATTAACATCGAGTGATTATCTGTTCCTCCAGAAATAACTTTATATCCTTTATTGATAAATTCATTTGCCATCACTGAAGCATTTAGTTTCACTTGCTTCATATATACTTTATAATTATCCGATAAAGCCTCGCCAAAAGCCACAGCCTTAGCTGCTATAACATGCTCTAACGGTCCTCCTTGAATACCTGGAAAAACTGCTGCATCCAACAAAGCTCCCATTGAACGAAGATTACCATTATTCCATTTTATGCCCCATGGATTTTCAAAATTATTTCGCATCATGATGACACCTCCTCTTGGCCCTCGTAAGGTTTTATGGGTAGTTGTTGTTACAATATGACAGTGGTCTAAAGGGTCTGCAAGTAAACCTGCAGCTATCAATCCTGCTGGATGAGAAATATCTGCTAAAATGACCGCGCCAATTTGGTCGGCTACTTTGCGAATACGAGCATAATCCCAATCACGACTATAAGCAGATGCACCACAAATAATCATTTTAGGTTTTACCCTTAACGCTACTTCTTCTAATTGATCATAATCAACTAAACCAGTTTCTTTATTGACACCATAAAAATGTGGATCGTACAGTTTTCCCGAAAAATTAACTGGAGAACCATGTGTTAAATGCCCACCATGCGAAAGATCAAATCCTAAAATTTTATCTCCAGGATTTAAACAAGCAAGAAACACAGCTGCATTTGCTTGAGCACCAGAATGTGGTTGAACATTTGCCCATGTCGCACCAAATAATTTGCATAAACGATCAATCGCTAATTGCTCCACTTTATCAACCACTTCGCATCCACCGTAATACCTTTTACCAGGCAGACCTTCAGCATATTTATTTGTTAGAACACTGCCCATTGCCTGCATAACCTCATCACTCACAAAATTTTCTGAAGCGATTAACTCAATACCATGAAGTTGTCTTTCTTTTTCCTCCCCAATTAAATCAAATATTTCTTGGTCTCTTTTCATAATGCTAACACTTATTTTTTCTTGTATCTTCTAATTTTATGCTATTCTGTAGCAAAGATAATCCCATATCTTTGTTATACAATTTTCAAATCGACTAATAATATGATTTTTTGTTAACAATAACTTGAAAATATATTAGTAACCTAAGTTCGACTGATATTTCAATTTAAACCCGCTTTATTCTATTCAAGGTATGCGTCAAATAACCAGTTTCTGCATGTATTATCCCTTCCTTTGTCAACTTATCTATTCGAACACAGCCACTTGCATGAATAATTAGGCCTTCCCCATTTAAAATTCCGACGTGACTAATTTTACCCTCTTTATTATGAAAAAACGCAAGGTCACCAGCAAAAATTTCAGAAAAATCAACATCCATACCATGATCAATTTGCTTTGAAGCATCTCGAGGTAAATTCTTGTCAAAGAAACGAAAAACAACTTGCGTTAACCCTGAACAATCAATTCCAAAAGGCGATTTACCTCCCCATAAATAAGGGGTATTTAAATAATCTTTTGCTGCTTCAAAAATCGATGACTCAACCGTATTTACAGAGTGTTCAAGAAATCGAAAGGATTCATTGGCAATTTTAAATTCTTCTTCACAATCAAATGGGACAAAGGAACCTTTTACAATTCTTTGCATCCCCCACGGTGTTTCTAGGGTTCTACAAATTGATTTTTCAAAACTCAATCCGCTGTTCCATCGATTCATTTCTTTATGAGTCAGCGGTAAAAA
Source organism: Chryseobacterium gleum (assembly GCA_945888595.1). Classification (GTDB taxonomy): domain Bacteria; phylum Bacteroidota; class Bacteroidia; order Flavobacteriales_D; family Crocinitomicaceae; genus CAIUKX01. The sequence goes on from CAMDAO010000020.1 coordinate 10,411, forward strand.
ATGTTTGGTATCAATCCATCCTTCATACTTGTCCGAGAAGGTCGTAATTTTACTCCATGACCCCAGTATTTCTTGGATTTCAATTATTTCACCAAAAAGTAATTGACTTACAATTTCCGACTGATCTTTATTTTCAGCCCTAACAGGAGCAATGCTAACTTTGCAAAAGCCAAATTTATCAGCCATTATTTTTTTGGGAAATTAGGGTTCGCCAGCACGTTCAATGCCTGCTGCATGTGCCTTTCATTGTGATAAATGACAAACATCAATGCGTCACCTAAACGAAAACGAATGATTTTTGAAATTGAAAGCGGAATTTTAACCTTTCTAAGATTTACTTTTTCAGCCTTTTCAATAATTTCAAGTAATTCAACTTGTCCTTTTTCAAAATCTGCAAGTTCATTTCCATTTAACAGACTCACATCCACAGTGGGATTATATGCTTTAGGTGAATTGAATTTTCTTTTAATATTTCTAGCATTTCCTAACTTCATAGATTGCCAAGCGGACCTTCCTAAAGGAGAAGAAATAAACGTTATTTTAGGTTCAGTAAAACGCGTATTTTCAATTCTTAACTTAAACGCCTCATGATAAAATTTAGCATACTCATTTACATGGGCGAAAATTTCATTGATGCTCCAAGAAGACTCATTTTGTTTCCAAGATTTCTGATTTTCATTTAAAGAAACGAATGTTTCACGAATAATCTCTAAATTTTTCAGGGTAATCGCTCTAATATCTTCTATGAGCTGTTTTGTAGTCATGAACGCGCTTTAAATTTAATGCTTCTCAAAATTATAATGAATTTTAAGATAAACAAGCAGAAATTCTACTTTTCTTTTTTTACGATCGATTAACTTACTATTTTGACGACAAATTATCCAAGAAAGAATGATAATTCGTTACTTTCTCTTACATTTGAATCTTGATAATACTTTCAAATACATATTCAAACACTAAGTGGAAAAAAAACCGTTAATTTTTGTAACGAATGATGATGGAATTTTCTCAAAAGGGATAAAATCATTAGTAGAAGTGGTAGAAAAATTTGGCGATATTGTTATTATTGCTCCAGATAAACCACAATCAGGAATGGGTCATGCTATTACGTTAAATCAACCTTTGAGACTCAACAAAGACTTAATTTTTTCAAAACATGAATCCTACACTTGCACAGGAACTCCAGTTGATTGCGTGAAATTAGGGATTTCGGAAATAATGAAACGAAAACCTGACCTACTTGTTTCGGGAATAAATCACGGAGGAAATACTGCTACGAATGTTTTGTATTCTGGAACTATGTCAGCAGCTGTGGAAGGGGCTATGGAAAATATTCCTTCTATCGGTTTTTCCTTATGCGATTTTGATGCTGATGCTGATTTTGAGGGAGCGAAATTAATTGTTAAAAAAACAATCGAATTAGTATTAAAAAATTCTTTTCCAAACAATATTTGCTTAAATGTCAATATACCAAAAATTCCAATCAAAGATTTGAAGGGAATAAAAATTGCTCGTCAAGCAGATGCTTTTTGGGAAGATCGTTTTGAAAAAAGAATGGATCAATTTAATAAACCATATTATTGGTTAACTGGCGAATTCGGGAATTTTGATCATGCAGAAGATACAGATATATTTGCTATTTCGGAAGGCTTTGCTAGCATCGTTCCTACCCAATATGACATGACATCATACGCCGCTGTTGAAGAAATTAAAAAGTGGAAATTGGATTAACTTTAGAATTGAAAAAATGAATTTAAGGAATTGGTCAAAAGAGCATACATTGGGACTTTTATTAGGAATATTGACGGTCGTAATTTTCGTGCCTATTTTACTGTATCTATTTAAGGCGTTTGGAAATCGCCAATTATGGTTTTTAGACGAAACTAAAAGTAAAATAATCTCCTTAGCTTCTATTGCAAATCTGCCTGCTTTTCACCTATTTATGAAAAATAAAAAATATGATTATTGCATGGGACTAATACTTTCCACTTTTCTAAGTATGATCGTGATGCTTTATTTTAAATACTAAAATTACATGTCAATTTCAAAAAGAATTTACATCATAACAGGGGAAGCTTCGGGCGATTTACATGGTAGTAATTTAGTTAAAGAACTTATTAAGCAGAACGCTGAGAATATAGATTCTACTAAAATTGATATTCGTTTTTGGGGAGGTGACTTAATGACTGAAGCAGTAGGACATGCGCCAGTTAAACATATTCGGGAGTTAGCTTTTATGGGCTTCTTGGAAGTTGTTAAAAATTTACGTACTATTTTCAGGAATATTTCAGAGTGTAAAAAAGATATTGAAGCATTCAAACCTGATGCACTAGTATTGATTGATTATCCTGGATTTAATATTCGAATGGCTGAATGGGCAAAAAGTAAAGGCATTAAAACCATCTACTATATTTCTCCAAAAATTTGGGCTTGGAAACAATCCCGAGTTCATAAAATAAAACGGATTATTGATCACATGTTTGTCATTCTTCCCTTTGAAAAAGAGTTCTATAAACGATTTGATTACCCAGTTGAATATGTTGGCAACCCTTTGATTGATGCAATACTTCAATACGAAGAAATCAAATTGTCAAGAGACACGTTCATTCAAAAAAACAACTTAAAATCCGAACCTATCATCGCCATTTTACCCGGTAGCAGAAAACAAGAAGTTAGATTGAAACTTCCTGTTATGCTACAAGCAGTAAAAAATATGACAGGCTACCAAATTGTAATTGCTGGTGCTCCGAGTTTAGATCCATCTTTTTATTCTGAATTCATTCAATCCGATTCTGTGCACATTGTCCATGGTAAAACCTACGATTTATTAAGTGCTTCAGAAGCGGCTATTGTAACGTCTGGAACAGCAACGCTAGAAGCAGCAATTCTAAATATTCCTCAGGTAGTATGTTATAAAACATCGGGAATTTCTTATGCTATTGCAAAGCGATTAATTAAAATTAAATATATTTCTTTGGTCAATCTTATCATGGACAAAGAAGTCGTAAGGGAACTTATTCAACATGCATGCAATCCAGATTCAATTCGATATGAATTAAGTCTTCTATTAAAAGGAGGTGAAAACAGAGAAAAAATGCTTGCTGAGTATTCTAAAATGAGAAAAATATTGGGCGAAGGAGGGGCAAGTCAAAAAGTTGCACAATCCTTGTTGAAAACTATTCAAGATTAGCTTAAAATCAAATTTAGCTTCTATTATTTTTGTAGCATGAGAGTTTATATTTTTCTACTTCTCTTATTGGTCTCCAATTCTACTTTTGGACAGCAAATGCGCATTGGGATTTTTCGCGATTATAAAACTCAACGTATTCTTTTTGCTTACAATAATGGCAGCTATTCTATTTACGGAGATTCTATTGCGTTTGGTTCTATTTTACCGAATGAATTTGTCGATGTTTCCACATCTTCAAACGGGAAAGTCACTCTAAAAAAAGGCGTCACAGAAGTAGGTACATTTTCAAAAGTACTAATCACTCAAAATTATGTGAATACATCGCTAAATTTAACACTTAAGTCACCTTTAGCGAAAGAACGCAAGTACAAAGATGACTTTGAAATAACGGCAGGAATTGATGGTTTAAACGTCGTTAATTTAGTGGATGTCAATAATTATTTAGCCGGCGTGCTCGAATCAGAAGGCGGAACAGGAAGAGCTATCGAATACTATAAAGTTCAAGCGCTCATGAGCCGAACGTATGCCATCAAATATCAAAGCAGACATGACAAGGAAGGATTTGAATTATGTGATCGCATCCATTGCCAAGCGTATCATAACATGATGAAATACACACCAATAATTGATTCTGCCGTTCTTCAAACAAATGGCATCGTAATGATGGATGAAAACAATGAACTATTAGACGCTTATTTTCATGCCAATTGCGGAGGCCAAACTTCTGAACCAGAGATCGTTTGGAATAAATCAATTCCCTATTTAAATTCATTTAGAGATACTTTCTGCATCTATACCAAACAAGCTACGTGGCAAAAAAGAGTGAGTCAGTACAAATGGCAAAAGTTTCTAATTTCAAAATATAATTATCCTTTTACAGACAGCGTTTATGGTGCGCTTATCTTCACCTTCAATCAACCAGATCGATTAGCATTTTATCAAAGTCCAGTACTTGGAATTCCATTAAGAGACATACGAGAAGAATTTAACTTAAAATCTACGTATTTTAGTTGCTATCCCGATGGAAACGATGTCGTAATTGACGGAAGAGGATTTGGGCATGGAGTAGGACTTTGCCAGGAAGGAGCGATGAAAATGGCTAAATATGGCTATAACTACCTGCAGATAGCACAATATTATTTCCCTGCAGTTTATTTCAAAAACATAAATTCTGAATCCTTTTTTAAGCAATCAGAATCAATCATAAAATTTTAATTAGTAACCTGAGATTCTTTGCTAATTAGCAGTTTGGAAAGTATTACACACAAAAAAGCCAACTCTTAAGTTGGCTTTTGAAATTATTGTATCGTTAACTTTTTTTCTAAGTCAGCTAAATAAACTTTAAACTGCTTATCTGTTTCAGCTAAATTGGTAACTGTTCTACAAGCATGTAATACAGTAGCATGGTCTTTTCCTCCACAGTGAGCACCAATGTTCGCTAGAGAAGATTTAGTCATACGTTTTGAAAAATACATTGCAATTTGTCTTGCTTGCACAACTTCTCGTTTACGTGTTTTAGATTTTAATATCTCTAGTGCTAGATCAAAATAATCGCACACCACTTTTTGAATATATTCAATTGAAACCTCACGAGCAGTGTTTTTAACAAATTTATCCACCATTTGCTTAGCCAATTCAATTGTAATCGCTTTTTTGTTTAATGAAGCTTGAGCAAGAAGAGTATTTAAAGCACCTTCCATTTCACGAACATTTGTATTAATACTATACGCTAAATATTCCACAACATCTTTTGGTAACTCAATACCGTTGCCATACATTTTCTTTTCAAGAATAGCAATACGAGTTTCCAATTCTGGAGAACTTAAATCAGCAGACAATCCCCATTTAAAACGTGAAAGAAGGCGTTGTTCCATCCCTTGCATTTCTACAGGTGGTTTATCAGATGTTAAGATAATTTGCTTCCCATTTTGATGTAAATGATTGAAAACATGGAAAAATACATCTTGTGTTTTTTCTTTCCCTGAGAAGAATTGAACGTCATCAATAATTAACACATCAATCATTTGATAAAAATGAATAAAATCATTCGTCGATTGATTTTTAATTGCATCTATAAATTGGTGAGCAAATTTCTCAGAACCAACATATAAAACGGTTTTACTAGGAAATTGATTTTTAATTGAAATCCCAATTGCTTGCGCCAAATGTGTTTTACCCAAACCAACAGCTCCGTATATCAATAATGGATTGAAGGCAGTTCCTCCAGGCTTATTTGCAACTGCAAAACCAGAAGCTCTGGCCAAACGATTACAATCGCCTTCCACAAAGTTCTCAAAAGAATAAGAAGGATTTAAATTAGATTCAACATTTACCTTTTTTAACCCTGGGATTATAAATGGGTTTCTAATTTGATTTTCATTCAAATTCAGAGGCATCGACACGGGAGTATTTCTTAATTCTCTTCTATTCAATGCAGGAAGTCGAACGGTATATGGAGTGGAGTTGGTGGTATTATTTTCCATCACTATACTGTATTCCAGTCGTCCCTCAACGCCTAACTCTTTTTGAATTACTTTTTTTAATAACGTGATATAGTTTTCTTCTAACCACTCATAAAAAAAATGTGATGGCACTTGAATAGTCAATACACTTTCTTCCAATTTTACTGGAATAATGGGCTCAAACCAAGTTTTAAAAGCTTGCAAAGAAATATTATCTTTTATTACCTTCACGCATGCGCCCCATGCTTCATTGTGATTACTCCCCATTTGTCTTGTACTTTATTTGTAATTAGTTGTTACGCTTCTGTGTTTACAACTTTATGAATAGCTAGAACCTTTGCTAATTCTAATTTTTTTCATAAGTTTTTTTCAGTGTACAAATATTTACATAAAAAAGTTAAAAAAAAAATCAAAAAGGTATTGGTTTATAAATATGTTTTACAGTACAAAAAGAATAACTTTAATAATATAACTTAACATATTAATTATCAATAATTTAAATCTATGTAAAAAATATAAAAAATAAATTTCATTTATTTTAATTAAAAAAAAGTTAGATTTTTTAAGATTACTTTAAATCAAACAAATTGTTATATTTATACAGGATTTTAATGATAGATTTAGATAAAATATGCAAGTTGATTTTTCTCATGTTACAAAATTAAGGGTTCGATACGGGGAAACGGATCAAATGGGTTATTGCTACTATGGAAATTACGCGCAATATCTTGAAGTTGGTAGAGTTGAAGCTCTTCGAGATCTGGGAATGAGTTACAAGGAAATGGAAGCTGATGGTGTAATGTTGCCGGTTTCAGAATTCCAAGTGAAATACTTATTTCCTGCAAAATATGATGATGAACTGAGTATCAAATCTAAAATAGTTGCTATTATTGGCTCACGTATCTATTTTGAGCATGAGATAAGCAATGCAGACGGTAGGCTAATTTCTACTTCAAAAATCACATTGGCTTTTGTGTCAAAGGAAACAATGAGACCCATACTTCCACCGACTTTATTTATAACTTTATTAACGAATCATGAAAAGTAAATCAAATTGCTTTGAATTTATCGCTTATACAGACCGCGCAATTTCTGGATATCTATCAGCAAGAGATGGTGAAACCAAAATTGGTGAAAGACTAAACTATGATTACAATTCTCCCAATTGCAAGTATGTTATTATTGGTGTTTCAGAAGATATTGGACCACAAGCAAATCATGGATTGAAAGGTTCTAAATTTGCCTTCGATGCCTTTTTATCACGTTTTATTAATATACAATCCAATCGTTTTTTAGAGGGTAATGAGATTTGTATTTTTGGAGAAATTGTTCAATTATCACCTTTCATTTCCATAGAAGAAGGTCGAAACAGGATAGAGCACTTGGATGAATTTGTCCAAGAAATTATTCAACCAATGATTGCTTTAGGAAAAATACCAATTGTCATTGGAGGTGGCCATAATAATGCATACGCTTTGATAAAATCATGTTCTTCCGTTTTAAAAAAGTCAATTGACGTTATAAATCTTGACTCGCACGCTGATTGCAGAGACTTAGAAGGTCGACATAGTGGTAATCCATTTTCCTACGCGAAAGAAAATGGATTTTTAAACTATTATACAGTTCTTGGATTACACCAACAATACAATAGTGAAAAGATCTACAAATATTTAGATAAAAATAATTTTACGTATACTTTTTTTGAAGATTATTTAGACAAAAAAAGAAATTTGAGAGATGATATTCATTCAATTTCTGCAAAAAGAAGCATGGAATTCGCGTTAGGCATTGAATTAGACCTAGATAGCATCGCGATGATGCCTTCATCTGCTTTCACTCCGAGTGGTTTTTCCATCGAAGAAGCTAGAAATTACATACGAGAAGTAGCAAATTTCAAAAATATTACCTATCTTCATTTACCGGAGGGCGCTCCTAATTCTGAAAGTGAAAAAAAAGTCATTGGAAAAACACTTTCCTACTTGGTATCAGATTTTATTAAAGTTAATAGTAGTAAAAAATAGCAATACATCATAGACAATTCATATACGATGGAAACAAGAGGCCAAAACATTTCAATGAGACAGTTTTTTAGGGCTTTTTTTCCTGTTCAACTTCTAATTAGCCATATTAAATATAATTTATTAGCTCTTTTTTATTGGTTTATTCTTTTTCTAATTATTACAGATCGTCTAGGATATTCCTACGGAATTCCACTTTTATTTTATTCACCAGAATATTTAGGAGAAGTAAGTGGGTTTTCATTCTTCTTTATCGGTTTCGCCATTGGAGGATTCACGATGGGCTTTAATACCTATAGCTACATCCGTGTCGGCAAGCATTTTCCATTTTTATTGGCAGTAAGGAAGCCCTTTTTAAAATTCTGTCTAAACAACTCAATCATACCCATCATCTTTAGTATACTGTATATCATCAAATTCTCATCTTTTCAAATATTTGAAGAATTCGCTTCTAAAATGGATGTCTTTACATACATAATAGCATATATTGCTGGTTTTTCAACTTTCATGTTTCTGTCGATGCTGTATTTCTTTCCCCGCAAAAATTCTATTTTAAATACAGTAAACAATACAGAATCTGAAGAAAGTTTTTCAGATAAAAAATTATCGTTGATAAATAAACAGGAAAAATGGTCAGGATTTTTTAATCAAGCACGAGAAAAAAACTATATCTATGTAGGCAAAAACTGTAAGTTATATAACAGTAGAAGTATTACTCATTTTGATGAAAAATTAAAAGAAAAAATCTTCATTTCCAACCGAGTAAATACTTCTGTTTTTGAATTAAGTACTATTATTTTCTATATCTCAGTCGGGTTATTTAGAGAATATACTTTATTTGAAATCCCTGCAGCAATGAGCATAGTACTTTTATTAACTGTTATATTGATGCTTTTTAGCGCTATGCTTTCTTGGCTTCAAAGTTGGACGTATCCGATCTTTTTCATTGTGATCTTTTCGATGGATTACCTGAGTACAAATTCTAATTTATTCACTTTTAAGAATTCTGCCTATGGTTTATGTTACGAAAATGAGTCTAAAAATAATTATTCAATAAAGCAAATAGAAAAATCTGCCAACAATAATAATATAGAGAAAACTATCCTAGAGTACACAAAAATACTTGACGAATGGAAGGCAAAAACAGGTGAAGAAAAACCAAAATTAATAATATCCAACTCTTCCGGTGGAGGCTCTCGTAGTGCATTATGGTCTTTTACTGTGCTTCAAAAAGCGGATGAACTATTAAATGGGCAATTAGCTAAGCATTTACATTTGATGACTGGAGCATCAGGTGGAATGATTGGAGCAGCTTATTTCAGAGAGATTCTTTTGCGTTTTCAAAAAGGCGAATTAAAAAACATGTATTCGGGCGAGTACAGAGAAAAAATCGCTAGAGATTTATTGAATAAACTTTGCTTTTCTGCAGCATCCAATGACTTATTCTTTAGATATCAAAAAGTGAAGATTAACGGGTATACTTACACGAAAGATCGGGGTTATTCCTTTGAACAACAACTTCATAAAAACACAGAAAACATGCTAAATCATAGTCTTGGATATTATAAAACCTACGAATCAAAGGCTGTAATACCAGTGATGCTTTTTAGTCCAACCATTGTAAATGATGGAAGAAGACTCAATATTTCTTCTCAATCATTGAACTTCATTTCCGCTTCATATAGAGACAATACGCCAATTACACAAGCATATGAGAATATCGACTATCAAAGTTTTTTCAAGTCAAATAACCCCAATGATATTCGATTTTCAACGGTACTTCGTGCACAGGCAACTTTTCCTTTTGTGCTTCCGATGGTCACAATGCCGACAAGTCCTGGAGTGCAATTAATGGATGCTGGAATACGAGATAATTATGGTGGGAAATCGATGATGGAATTTTTATACGTCATGAAAGACTGGATTGATAAAAATACTTCTGGCATTGTTATACTTCAAATTAGAGATACAAAAAAAATATTAAATAATGAAATCTATAAAAAAATTTCAATGCTAGATAAAATAACGCTTCCATTCGGTAATATGTATAAAAACTTTACAAAAACGCAAGATTTTGATCAAGAAGAATTACTCAAAGTAGGGCAAACAGCTTTTATAGTTCCGGTAACTACTGTCACATTCAACTTACGAGAAAATAAACAAGATAGAATCTCTCTCTCATGGCATCTTACAAAACACGAAAAACAAAAAATAGAAATTGCATTTAAGAGTGCTCAAAATCAGTTATCCTTTAGAAAATTAGAAGCGCTTTTAAAATAAATCGTAGACATCGCTTTACGATTAAAATTAGATCTCATAATGCACATGGGCGTATTGGATATTTGAGAAAAATTAGCGCATACAAGAATTAAAAAAAACAACTACGAGGACGGAATTGAATCTCGACAAAAATAAAATGAAATGAAAGTTTACACAAAAAATGGTGATTCTGGAACAACACAATTAATTGGAGGTACAAGAGTCTCTAAAAGTTCACTACGACTTGAATCATACGGGACGATTGATGAATTAAATTCATTTATTGGACTGATAAGAGACCAAGAAATAGATGAAAAATACAAAATCCAGCTGATAGAAATTCAAGATCGACTTTTTACTATTGGCTCTAGTCTAGCTTCAGATCCTCAAAAATCAAAAATGAAAATACCGGATCTATTAGAATCGGACATTGAATTTCTCGAACTAAGTATAGATGATATGGATAAAGAACTTCCTGAAATGAAGTTTTTTGTGCTACCTGGTGGACATCAAACCGTTTCCTACTGCCACATTGCGCGTTGCGTTTGTAGAAGAGCAGAACGGGTAATTATTTCTCTTCATGAGCATGAGTATGTTTCAGAAATCGTTTTTAAATATATCAATAGATTGAGTGATTATCTCTTTGTGATATCTAGAAAGTTATCCAAAGACTTAAATATCATCGAACAACCCTGGAAACCAAGAATGTAACATCCTGTTTCACTTCCAATTATTGGTTATTAGTAATGATATTTAGAGGTAATTTTTACTATTGATAAAAATAATTATAAAGTTTTCAACGATTTACTTGTAAACTTTGAAAAAAAAGTTACTTTTGCGCCGATAAAAATAATAAAACACGAAGAAAATGTACTGGACATTAGAACTTGCATCTTATCTTGAAGACGCCCCATGGCCTGCTACTAAAGATGAGTTAATCGATTTCGCTATACGAGCGGGAGCACCTTTGGAAGTTGTAGAAAACCTACAAGCTTTAGAAGATGAAGGAGACACATACGAAAGTATTGAAGATATTTGGCCTGATTATCCTTCACGGGAAGATTTCCTTTTTAATGAGGATGAATATTAAAAACAAAAAACTCGACTGATCGTCGAGTTTTTTTTGTCTTTCTATTTTAAAGAAATTTTGTTAACACTGTGGAAAATTAATAATAGGTATGTTCAAGTAAATAGTTTTGAACATAATCCTTAATTCCTTCTTCTAGGGAATGGAAGCCCCCTTTATAGCCTGCATTCAATAATTTAGTGATCTCGGCTTCGGTAAAATATTGGTATTTATCTCTTATGTCAATTGGAGTATCAATAAATGAAATTTGTTCCTCTTTACCCATGCTTTTGAATGTATTTCTCACTAAATCTAAGAACGTTCTGGCTTTACCTGTTCCTAAATTGTAAATACCACTTTCAGGCTTTTCTCTCATCAAAAACAAACAAACTTCAACAACATCTTTTACATATACAAAATCACGTAATTGCCCACCATCTGTGTAATCGGGGTTGTGAGAACGAAATAATTTCATCTCTCCTTTTTCATTAATTTGATTAACCGCATGAAAAATGACGCTCGCCATTCTGCTTTTATGATATTCATTTGGTCCATACACATTGAAAAACTTTAATCCTGCCCAAAATGGCGGAACTTTAGTTTGTTTCAATACCCATTTATCGAAATCATTTTTTGAATCTCCATATGGATTTAATGGTTTTAATTTTTCAACCACAGAATGCTCATCTTTATAGCCAAATTCTCCTAATCCATAGGTAGCACCTGAACTGGCATATACTAAAGGAATATTAAATTCGACACATAAATTCCATACTTGTTTTGAATATCCAAGATTCAAATCATCGAAGATAGCTTTATCAAACTCGGTCGTATCTGTTCTTGCGCCAAGATGATAGATAAAATCTACTTCCGATCCAAAATCTTTCAACCAAGAAATAAAATCCTTTCGACCTACTTTTGAAATTAGCGTTTTACCTTCTAAATTTTCGGCTTTTTCAATTTTAGAAAAATCATCAACGACCACAATATCATTAATTCCAGCTGCGTTTAATTTACTTACTAAACAACTGCCAATAAATCCAGCAGCACCAGTTACAATTATCATTTTTTTGAGAGATTTAGAGTAAGACTACAATTGTGAATCGAGCACATATCTTGCTGTAATTATTTAAAACAAGCCATTAATTTCAGCATCAATTGAATTGATAATTTTGCCTAAATCTTCTTGACTTTCGGGGAAACGATTATTGTCAATATCTATAATTAATAATTTACCTTTATCATACGTCGAAATCCAGGCTTCATATCTTTCATTTAAACGTTTCAAATAATCCAAACGAATACTTTCTTCATATTCTCTTCCTCTTTGCTGTATTTGACTGACTAAGGTTGGCACACTTGCCCTCAGATAAATTAATAAATCTGGAGCAGAAACAAAAGAATCCATCAAATTAAATAATGAAAAATAATTCTCGAAATCTCTCGTGGTCATCAAGCCCATTGAATGTAAATTAGGAGCAAAAATAAATGCATCTTCATAAATCGTGCGATCTTGTACCACACTTTTATCTGTCTGTTTTATTTCTTGAATTTGCGTAAACCTGCTGTTCAAATAATAAATCTGAAGATTAAATGACCATCTCTGCATGTCTTCATAAAAATCATTTAAATAGGGATTTTGTTCTACGTCCTCAAGATGCGTATCCCAATTATAATGTTTTGCTAATAAGTTAGTTAGCGTCGTTTTACCTGAGCCAATATTTCCTGCTATCGCAATATGCATAATCTGTTTTTTTGCCTACCTGAATGCATTATGCAAACAGGGTTACTAAATTACTAAAATTGAATAACTATACAAGTTATTCAATGAAAAGAAGTTGGTATTTTTTTATTTCTGTATTCGACCTAAAAAAATAATAATTCCCTTTTTTTCTAAATTCGATTGTATTTTTAAGCGGACAAGCGATTGATTTCTCTACATTTGTTTCTAAATTGACAATGGAAAGCATACCATCATTTGTCAATAAATACAAAAACTGGCTATCCGCTTGTATTTCTTTCACGCCGGATTTTCTATACGTATTCACTAATGATCCGTACATATCTAATATAAAAACACCATTCGTTGTATCTACCAAATACAGTAAATTATTTTGTTCAAGCATGGATGAAATTTGTATAGAATTAAGAACTCCTCTTAAATTTTCAACTTCTTGCGATTGTGCTGATTGAGTGAGAGATAACAAATGGAGGCGAGAATTTAACTGATCATATACCCAAAATTTATTTGGCTGAGAAGAAATCGTGACTAAAGATGCATTTCCAATATCATAATCACTTAAATCAACGCAAGATTCATAAGGTGTTAACGTATTATCTAAAAAACAAAAAATTTGTTGTTCTTCCGAGAAAAAAATCAATTTCATCGTATTAATGGGATCTAAGGATGATAATCTACCTATTGCTTTCTGACTTTGAGAAAATTTTAATACACCTACAGAATCATATTTCTGAATTAGTTCTTTTTTCGTGATATACACATTTCCTAAAACGTCAGAAGCCCAAATATCATTCGTATCAATACTAAATTTTGCTTTTTCTTTCCACACAATTGAGTCTTGTGCTATAACTGCAAAGCCAAAAAATAAAAAGAAGGATGCTATAATAAATCTCATATTCAATTGGTTTTCGTAGTAATTCGTTCGTTATTAAAATGAAGAATTTGCTCTAAATATTCTCGATTGTTGGACAACCTTGGCACTTTGTTTTGTCCTCCGAGTTTCCCTTTTGATTTAAGCCAGTCGTCGAAAGTACCCTTCTCAACACTTGTAATTTTTAAAGCTTCAATCACCATATTATTTGTTCGCTTGGCATCATAATCTGAATTTAGTGCTCTTAGTGCCTGATCAAGAACTACTCCAAAATCATCTATATTTGTTGGAGGCTGAATAAATTCTATCAACCATTCATGCTTCCCTCTTGCTTTATCTTCCATATAAACAGGACATGCAGTGTAATCCCTTATTTGAGAATTCGTTTTTAAACATGCTTCGGCTATCGCTTTTTCAGCATTTTCAACAATTAACTCCTCTCCAAAGGCATTGATAAAGCTTTTTGTCCGTCCTGTCACTACAATTCGATATGGATTTGTGGAAGTAAACTTTATTGTATCGCCAATTATATATCTCCACAAACCAGCATTTGTAGAAATAACTAGGGCATAATTTTTATCTACTTCTACCTCCGATAAATCAATAACTTTCTTAGAATACTTTCCTTCAAATTCATCCATGGGAATAAATTCGTAAAAAATTCCGTAATCCAGCATTAGTAATAAATCGTTGGACTCCTTTTGGTCTTGAATTCCAAAAAAACCTTCTGAAGCATTATATGATTCAACATAATTCATTAAAGAATCAGGAATTAATTTTTGAAATTCCTCTTTATATGGCTCAAAACTTACTCCTCCATGCATGAATAATTCTAAATTTGGCCAAACTTCTTTTAAATTTTTCTTACCCGTAATCTCTAAAACTTTATTAGCCAAGACCATTGTCCAACTTGGAACGCCAACAATAATACAGACATCCTGATCAATGGTATTTATAGCAATCTGTTCGATTTTTTCATCCCATTCCGTCATCAATGCTATTTCTTTGGAAGGTGTTCTACGAATTTCAGCCCACCAAGGCAATGTTTTCATAATTATAGCAGATAAATCTCCACAATAGGAATCTTCGGAAAGTGGGTTAATTTCAGTACTACCTCCTAAAACCAAATATTTTCCTTTATACAGTTTTGCCGCAGGGTTATTAGTGTAGTAAAAAGCTAATAAATCTTTCCCTGCATTTTTTTGACAATCTTCAAGTGCTTCCGGAGAAACAGGAATTAATTTACTTCTCTCAGAAGTGGTGCCCGATGATTTTGCGAATTTTTTTGTTTCTGTAGGCCACAAAACATTTTGCTCGCCATTTAGTAATCGATCAATCCAGGGCTTCACATCTTCGTATTCCTGAAGTGGCAGCGATAGTCGATAGGTGATATAGTCGCGAATATTTGAGAAATTATTTTGTATTCCCCACACTGTTTTATCCGCTTTTTGAACTAATTCTTCAAGCGTTTCCTTTTGTACCTCCAAAGGATATTTGCGAAACAAATCAATTTGATGAATTCGCTTTTTTAATATCCATGCAAAAATGGAATTGAACGGCATCCTTACTTTTCTTTGAATTAATTAATAGTTGCTTAAAGTTGGCTAAAAAAAATGACATATTCGAAACAAACCAAAAAATCCTGCTCAAAAAGAACAGGATCCATTTTTATTCGACTTTAAAAAGGTTGAATTAACCCCAAATTAAAAGACTTGCAAGAGTTCCTAATACTAATATTGTGTAGATAGTAGCAATTGCAGCTGTTGAACCTTCGAAGAAATTGTCTGACATAAAATTATTTTTTTATCAAAAGTAAAAATAAATACCTTTCAACACTATATCTAATCGAAAAATTATTTAATAATTAATCAAATTTGAAATTTTCTCAATGCGAACAATTGAAAAATATTCTGAATCAGGATATTATTTCTTCTTTTTTTTCTTTTTCCCTGATTGTCCAGACATCACATCATCATCTTCCTTCCCCTCTTTTTCTTCTGGAGCACCGAAAGAATAGGTTTCGCGGCCATGTTCATCGTATTTATATTCTTCCAAAACTTTACCCTTTTTATAAATTGTTTTATGTTTTAGCTTCGTGTCGGGATAAAACTCTTGCGCGGTTCCTTCTTTTATTCCTTTTTTATAATTTTCGACATCTTGAATTTGGCCTTCATAATAAAACGTTTTAAATTCACCATCCTTCACATCCATTTTCCAATGCTCAGTTCGAAGAAGTACTCCATCGTCATACAAAAATTTAAATTCACCATCTTTTTTTCCCATTTTGTATAACATATCCTGAATTATGATCCCTTTTTCATTATACGTTTTAAAGGGTCCATCAAAAATTCCATTTGTATAATGCACCTCTTTTTGTAATCTTGACATGGTAAAATATGTTTTCTGAACACCATGCATCAAGCCATGATTATAATTTTCAGATAAGGTAGTATCTCCCTTTTTCGTGAAAAAAATACTTCTACCATGCTGCTCTCCGGTAAAATAATTCATTTCCCAAGCGACCATTTTTGTGCTGTCGTAATAATAAATCCAGGTCCCATTTCTAATACCTTGAACGTGCGATCGAATAACTTGAGGACAACCAGATTCATACACAGTTGTATCTATACCGTCTTCTTTTCCATCAACAAACGAAACTGTTCTTTCCAACATCCCATTGTTGTGACACGTCTCGCATTTACCATTGTATGGAGTGCCATCAATCCCTGCTAAAAAAGTATTATTGTCTTGATTATACGATAATTTTTCATTGCAATCAATCGTACCCGCACTTTTTCCGCATTCCCATTCTGCATACTTTACATTTTTCTTTCGTAGGTCAGATTTTGCATAACATTTTTCAGATTGTGCTGAAGCAATAGTAGCAATTACCATAAAAAGTATGGCTGCATAAATATTTTTAGCTTTCATATGTAAATAATTTATTTTTTAAATGTCATTTGCACTGCATAATTAGCCAAAAAGTGAGTCGAAGTCTTAAAACTCATCTTTGTTTGTGACGTTATTCGCTTATGGCTTATTTACTACTTTTTTTCGATAAATATTAACGAATACAACAAAATTTATTCCCTTTTTAAAGACTCCAATACAATCTTCATTTTTGCTGGAATTTCGATCGTCTTTTCAGTAACAGAATCGTATCCTACTAAAACAGAAGACCCTGTCGTATAAACTTTACCATTTACTCTTAATTCATAGCCTAAAGTAAAACTTTTTGTTCTAATTTCCATGGTAAAAATGGTGATTTCTGGTATTTGATGCAATAAAACGGGAGAAAAATATTCTACTTCATTTTTTCTTAAAATTATTCCAAACTTTTTCCAATCCCAATTATCACCTAACAATGGCGTAAAATAAGCAATTCTTGCCATTTCAAAATAACTTAGGTAAACAGCATTATTAACATGTCCCAGTGTATCTAAATCAGAAAATCTAACTTGAATTTTTATCGGCTGCTCCATCTGTTTTTACAAATTCTAAATTGAAATCCTTATTTTTTATCTAGCAATTCAAAAGCTGAATTATTACTAATGTACTCTGGTACAATTTCTTTCATTTTGGAGACAATATTTTCATTGTGTTGCCCTTCAAATAGTCCAATCAAGTCATCTATCAAAAGAATGGTTTTAGTTTCTTCTACTCTTACTTTTGCCTTAAGAATTTGCGGATGATGGGTTGGTAACGTATTTTCCTCAGCGGCTAAAAGTTCTTCATATAATTTCTCTCCAGGCCTTAAACCTGTTATTTTGATTTCAATATCTTTACCGATTTCCAAACCGCTTAGCTGAATCATTTTTTTAGCCAAATCGATAATTTTTACCGATTCACCCATGTCAAAAACAAATATTTCTCCACCCTCCCCCATTGAACCCGCTTCGAGTACTAACTGACAAGCTTCTGGAATCGTCATGAAAAAACGCGTAATTCTTTCATCAGTCAAGGTGATAGGCCCGCCATTTTCGATTTGTTTTTGAAACAATGGAATTACAGAACCGTTAGAACCTAGCACATTTCCAAAACGAGTAGTTATAAATTTCGTTGATGAATGTACACTAGACGCTTGTGCATAAATCTCAGCGATTCTTTTGGAAGCACCCATTACATTGGTAGGATTAACCGCTTTATCCGTTGAAATCATTACAAATTTCTCTACGTTGAATTTATTGGATAAATCTACTAAATTTTTGGTTCCTTTCACATTTGTAAGTATCGCTTCAGAAGGATTATCTTCCATTAAAGGCACATGTTTATAAGCGGCTGCATGAAAGACATACTGAGGATTAAAATGTTCAAATAATTTCTCCATGCGCTCCTTGTTCCTAATATCGCCAATTACAATTTCATAGGAAAAGTTTGAAAATAATCGATTCAATTCATTGTGTAAATCGTACAAAGGAGACTCTGCTTGATCTAACAAAATTAAAAGTGATGGCTCATACTTTGCGATTTGCATCACCATTCCGCTGCCAATTGAACCAGCAGCACCCGTAACTAAAATCACTTTTCCTTTTAATTCATTTGAAATTTTTGTAGCATCTAACACAATTGATTTCCTTCCAAGTAAATCTTCTATTTTAATTTTCCCAATTTGCTTTGTTGAGAATTCGCCATTTATCCAACTTTCAGGATTGGGCACTTTATGCACTAAAACATTATTTTGCAGACAAATTTCAACGATGTTTTTCCTGTTTTCTTCATTTGGATTTTGAATCGCAATAATCAATTGTGAAACTCTTTGTTCTTTTATTATTTCATCTAATTTCGAAGAATGGAAAATGGTAACCCCTTGTAATCTAGATTTATCCATTTTTTTATTATCGTCAATAAATCCAATAATATCATACGAAATAGTTGTGTCTTTTTCTATCGTTCTTTTGGTTATTAGGCCAGAAACTCCTGCGCCATATATTAGAACACGTTCACGAGAATCTTTTGGTTTTAGAGCTTCCAAGTATACTAATTTAACAGCAAACCTAAAACCAATCATAAAAACGAAAGAAGCTAGAAATTCAATCAAAAGGACAGACATTGGAAATAAATAATAGCCATCCCAGAAATTAAATCGCACTATTCCTAAAACTACAAACGCAACAGATGAAGTAAATGAAGCAAAAAATATTCTTCTAAGATCTTCGGTAGAGGTATGTCTAACTAGGCCTCGATGAATTTTAAATTGAAAGAAAACAATGAATTTAACAAGTATAAATAAAAGTATTGATTTGGATAGAATATCTAATTCTTGTTCGATTAATAGTGCCTCTGCTTTTAAATCAAAACGGATGAGGTACGCAAAAAACAACCCTATGATTGACAAAAACAAATCAATCAAGATAATCATCCAGCGAGGAATGTTAGTTTTTGGTAAATTCATAAGCAAATATACATACTTTATTTGAATGAAAATCTATTCCACTAGCTATTAGTCTAGATCTTTGAACGAAGTAAAAGTATGTATTTTATGATTCTTTCTTACAAAAGATTCCAAAACAGAAATAGAATAATTGGTATTACCCTTAGGATGTCCAATCGTAACCATATCCGTATAATTTTTCACCTGAAAATAGCGTAAACTGGTTTCTAATTTAGATGAATAATAGCCATCCGTACTGACATGATTCCATGTAAAATTCGTCAAAACTGACTTTTTTCTACCTGGTTGTGAGAGAAAAATTCCATCACCCACCATTTTGTGAGAACGGGGAAACATTCTTCCTAAAACATATAGACGCCAGTAAAATAATGGCGAATATTTAAGCGATGAAATTGGATATTCGTGAAAAAACCCGTCTTCATTTTCAACGCAAACGTCCTCTTCAAACCTATAATTTGCCTTAAAAGGAGCTTTTCTAAAATCAAAAAAATAATGCTGCGATTCGAAATGACCACCTGGAAAAACACTTGTATCATATTTAATTCCCACTTTTTTGAAGATATTCCTTAAACGGTCAAATGGTTGAATACACCAACCACCAGCTCGAAAAGTGTGAGAAACTTTTCCCGTTAAGTTGTCTAAATATACTTTGTATCGCGTCACAATATCTTCCATTTCATCCTGGTGAAAATCATCTAATTTATAACAACCATTCATATCAATCACCCATTTTTCGCCGGTATAATATGCTCGTTCCCAGTGCGGATGAATATGAAGCTGCACGTCACAGCCATTTTCAATCATTTCCTGAATTTGGATTTTAACCTTTGATAAGTCGGACTTTAGTTTCAAGTGCTTTACACATTCTGCTTCTAAACGAATTAAATACCCAACATCAACGAAAAAAGTCATTGGAATCGAATACTTTTTTGAAATAGCAAGAAGATTATTCGTTGGATGTATCATACAACCTTCGACTGATCCAGTACTTTCACCGAAAAATAATTCATAATCAAATGTTAGAAAAATATTCATATGGATTAAGCTTTTTTCATCTTCTTTCGTGTGTAAATGTGTCACTCGTTTTGCAGGTGAGTATGCCTTTATTGATAATTCGTGCGTGTAAAAGTAAAAGAAATAGAAGTTATTTATATCAAATACTGACGATTAAATTATAATTTTACAGAACACACGCGTACTAATAGAATACTAAAAATCATCTTTTAATGGAAATCGAACGAAAATTCACAGTTGATCACATAAAATGGAATTTAGCTTCTAAGCCAGAACCTCACTTAATTGTGCAAAGTTACTTATCCAAAAATGCCGCTTGCACCGTTCGAGTTCGAATAAAAGATGACAAAGCATTTATCACCGTAAAAGGAAAATCAATCGGCATAAGTCGATCAGAGTTTGAGTATGAAATCCCTATAGAAGACGCTCAACAAATAATCCAAACATTAACAGATAAAACACTTACAAAATATCGATATTCAATTCCATGTGGCAGACATCTATGGGAAGTTGACGTTTTTCAAGGAAAATTAGAAGGATTGATTATTGCTGAAATTGAGCTATCATCCGAAGAAGAAACTTTTGAATCGCCAGAGTGGGTTTTAAAAGATGTATCTGACAATATTGAATTCTACAACTCTCGACTTATTGATAAATGCTAAAAATAACTTTCTACACCTTTTCAGACAAGATATTACTTTTTTCTAAGTCAAAAACCATTGAGCCCACTTTTATATCAAACCATTCAAGAAAAATATCCATATTTCTTTCCGTTGGCCAAGAATTTTCATCTTCAGTTATTGCAAAAAGTTCATTTTTAAAAATTTTCTTGAAATGTTGCTCAATAATTGGCTCGATATCAAAAAAATCTTCTGTAATTAAATAAGTTGTTGGCTCGATATCATCTTCCGCAGAAAATTGCAATTCAGTATCTATTGTATTCGCCCAATTCCAAAAACTCTGTTTAGGTGTTACCGCTAAAAACCCTCTATTTAATAAATTCATAAAATTATATTTTTTGTAAAACCTCCCTTAAAATGTCATCTTTACTGCTCATCCATTTTGCCTTTCCTTTCTTCGGTTGTGCCACCACATACTTCCAATTTTTTCCAAAATCTTGCTCTTTAAGAACTTTCAACCAAACTTCTTGATTTATTTTTTTTTCAGAATCAATAATCAGGAGATGTTGATCATTCACTAAAAGTAATAAATTTTGCTTTTGAAAATTCACTTTTTCTCCGATTTTTATGGTTTTACAAGAAGGGCCAAAACAGTCTAATAAATTATACAGTGCGGTTGAAGTTTGAAGAGAATCCTTAAAAACCCAATCCATGAAAACAACTGAATCAAGTCCATTTTTCCAACAAAATTTATATTTTGAATTAGCTTTAAACCGATCTGCAAATAAATCAATAGAATAAAGGTGAACGCTATCATAGTCCCATTTCAAAAAGTCGAAAACTCCTTTGTAAGAAGCGGGCATTGAATCCATAAAAGAGGTGGTTTTATTCATCCTATTTTTAGCACTATCAGTTTCCTTATATCGTTCTGAAGAAGGTGTAAGATCTTCTAATTTAAGCACTTTTTCATCTGGCTTATCAGCACAGGAAAACAAGAAAAAAAATCCAAGAAGAGCGCTAAAAATATACTTCATAAAAAACATTACACCAAAGTTAAACGAAAGAACTGAATAGTGAAATTAAAATTTATAAATCGTAAGGTCATCCTTTTTTAAAATACACGTCCCAAATTTTTCTCCACTATTCAAAAGTGAACTATCTTTTTCAACGACAAACATATAATCTGCCCCTTTTTCTTTGAAATCTCGGATCTTTTCCTCCGTCAAATCCTTCTTGGAATTAATATTCCATCCTTTTAGTTTTAAAAAATAGAGTCCTCCATTAATACTTAAATCAGGCACGATAATCACTTTTGAATCAGCAGGGATTTTCAACTTGGAAATTAATAGGCCATTTTTCTTCAGAATAAACCCTACTTTGGAATGCATATCATTTCCATTCTGATATCTTTCTCCCACTTTTATTCGGGAATAATTCATTCCAGAAATCACAATAAGTAACAAAATTAATTTTAAAATTATTTGATACACTACTTTCAACTTCAAGCTTTGAACATTCTGAACGCCAAGAATTAAGAGAAAAATAAGGACGGTAGAAAACAATAAAAAATAATAATCATGAAATCTAAATTGAACGAAAAACAATAAAAAATAGCAAATACTTCCGAACATTAAAAACAAAAAAAGTACGGTTATTTGTTTATTTAGTTTCCTGAATGATAGAATCATAAAAATAAAAACAAGCGCTAAAAAATGAAACGAGCACTGGGCCAAATATTTTTTATACCATTCCGAAAAAATACCTTCCATCACAAGA
>CAMDAO010000021.1 GCA_945888595.1 Chryseobacterium gleum
CCTTCAATATGAGATTCTATGCCAAGAAGTGAAGCCATGCAAGAACCTTTTAAGCTATCAGGAGTCTTGTACGTAATATCTAGCACGGATGATAACTTATCTCCATATTGAGCATCAAATCCTCCCGCTGAAAATCGAATATCTTTTACCAAAGCAGTATTGATAAAACTCATGCCTTCTTGCTGTCCTGATCTCGTTAAAAAAGGGCGATTGATGTTAAAACCATTCACATAGACTAAGTTTTCATCGTAATTTCCTCCTCGGACATTGTAATTCGAAGTCAATTCGTTATTGGATGAAGCAGCGGTTGAATAGACGAGAAATTTTTCAACAGATTGGGTGGCTTTTTGGTAATCAACTTCATCTAATTTCTGTATCACAAATGGGTCGACTCCAACTGCTGTAATCGTATGCTCCTTGATGTCTGTGTAGTTAAAAACTAAATCTTTTACATAGATTTCGCCTCTTTTTACTACCTTAATACTTATACTGTCCGAAAGGTTTAAATCCGAAATTGTGGCTCTTATAAATACCGTTTCTCCAAATTGCACGTAAAGAGTATAATAACCATTTTCATCTGTAGTGACTTGCTCCGTTTTTGACTGACTATTTGATATTGAAACATTGGACAATGGATTTCCTGCTTTATTTACACAGCGCCCAATTACTTTCACGTCTTGACTATAAGCGGAAAAGAAAAGACAAAACGGTAAAAGGATAATCAAAAATCGCATAAATACAAAAGTAGTTTTACTAACGGTTAAATGAGTGAAATATTGTTATTTATTTTACTAGAAAAAAGAAGATCTTGATTTTAAGATAGTACAATTAGATCATTATCAAATGGACTGATAGAAGAATAAATTTCATCTAAATGCCTTTGAATTTTACCATCTGAGCAAAGCGAGAAAAAATTGATAGACCTTTCTTGCAAACCTCCATTTGGGAAAAGACGATTTTTCACTTGTTCTATTTGACTCAAATCTTGTTCATGTTTTCCCTTTTCTATCTTCATTAATTTCTGCTTAATAGTCATTATTTGCTTTTCAATTCTAATAATTTCTGCCTGAGCAAACGATTTTAAATTTGAGTCAACAAGTGAGACTTGCGCTAAAATAATCTGCGATAAATGCGTAATTGAATTGTCTAACTCTCTAAAATTTAGCGTTTCATGAGAATTTTTAAGAATGTATTGTTTTTTTAAATCTTCAGTATCTACAAATATATTTTCTAATGATAGTCCTAATTTACCCATTTTTTTAGACACTGAAGTATCTATCATTAAAAAAGAATTTCGAACTTGAATCAATGGAAAAATACAGTTTACTTGTTCAAAAACAGACTTTAATTGAAGCCAATACGCCATTTCACCTCCACCACCTAAATAACATAAATTAGGTAAAATAGTTTCTTGGTAAAGAGGGCGTAGAACAACATTCGGTGAGAATGAAGATGGATTTTTTTTCAAAATAGTCAGCATTTCATCTTTTGTAAAAATGCCTTTTCCTTCGATGTAATATCCTTCTGGATGCTCTTGTATTCTAGCTCGAAAATTATTCTCAAGATAGAATAGATTGTATTCTCTGGGATTTATTTGTAATTTAATTCCCTCTTTTGTTAATTCTGAACTGAGGCTATTTACGGCTTTGAAAGAGAATTGAGTTGTTAATTCTTTTTCAATTATCGATGAAAATTCATTTTTTAACAGAGGTTCGTCACCATCGATAACGACGAGGCCAAAACGTTGAAACAACTTGTTAATTAGATTAAAAGTTGCTTCTCCGAAATTTTCTCCTGTATAAGAATTCAAAAGATCTAACACTTCTGATTCCGGATGATTTTCGAAAAATGATTTAAATTCTTCCACAATTGGATGGAACTCGTCCAGCTTAAATCTTCCAACTGCTCCTCGTTGATCTGTTTCCCATTTTACTGTTTTGTTAAAAATAGAAAGAGATTGAACTTCCTCAAAATCATGGTCTTCAGATGCCATCCAAAAAACGGGTACAAAAGTACTATCAGGATATGAATTTGATAATTCTTCCGCTAAGCGAATGGCATGTAGGATTTTATAAATGAAATAAATTGGCCCAGTGAAAATGGAGAGTTGGTGACCTGTTGTGATGGTGAAAGTAGTAGAAGATGAAAGTGCATCAATGTTCTCTCTCACTTTTGCAGTTGTCTGTATCTTTGCGTATTTAAACTCCAAGGCTTCGACTAATACTTTTCTTTTTTTGTCAGAGAATTCTTCTTTTTTTAATTTTATTTGAGAGGCAAACGCTTCCTGTGAAAATGGCTGAGTAATATAGTTTAGAAGAGAATGTTGATTATAGGATAAACGATTACTAATATCGGAAAACATTCCGGTTGATTTTCTGTCGACGTGTGAAATTTGCATAAAGCAAAAATAACGAATTTAGATGTAATTTATGGAAATCTCGATAGTATTTAACAATTAAGTATTGCAAGAACAGCATACATAATCACAATTATTGGTCATCCATCCTTTCTGCAATTCGTCTTTTTTAATTACCTTTGCCAAAAAATAAATTATGGAAGCGATAATCAACACAAACAAAGGAGTAATGAAGGTTTCTTTTTATGAAAAAGATGCTCCAAATACGGTGGCTAATTTTGTTAAATTAGCAAAAAAAGGATATTATGATGGATTGAAATGGCACAGAGTTATTCCTAATTTTGTTATTCAAGGCGGTTGTCCAAATTCTCGTGATGGTGAAAAAGGAATGGCGGGAACTGGTGGTCCAGGTTGGCAAATTGATTGTGAAACGAAAGGTGATAATCAGTATCATGACAGAGGTGTTTTATCAATGGCGCATGCTGGAAAAAACACAGGAGGTTCTCAGTTTTTTGTTGTTCATTCTCGTTCGAATACATCTCATTTAGATGGTGTTCACGCTTGTTTCGGTAAATTAACTGAAGGAGAAGATGTGTTAGATTCTATCAGAGAAAATGATTCAATTCAATCAATTCAAATTATTGATTAAGAGAATAAAATAGAAATCAAAAAAAAAACTGGCTAAGTAATTAGCCAGTTTTTTTTGTCTCATTTTTCACCAAGAATAGTTTTTAGTATTGGTAATATTTCCTGAGTTTTCGTAAAAATCTATTCGGCATTTTCCTGGTGCTCCTTGGAAAACGATTTTCATATCACTTGTGCCTTGAAGTAATGTTTGATAACTTTGATTTAGAGTTGAATACGAGTAATCATCAACTACCCAACCTTTTTCATAGACGGTTAGCCACCTTGGTTTTGGAATTGTCAAATCTGGATCTTGATCTGAAAGATTTGTAATAACAATTTTTAAGGACGCATTTTTACCTAAAGTTGCTTCAACGCTATAACTTTCACCCTTCACAAGTGGTCCACTCATATTTAGAAGATTTTCACCGTAATTTATGGACGGGGGATACGTTACAGCGCCTATTTTGCGACAAGAAGAAAAAGTGAGAAGAATACCAATAATAGTAATTATGCAGAAACTTATTTTTTTCATACGTAGCAAATTTGTTTTTTAATGCTCATATTTAATGCGCCTTTTAGATTTTTATTAAAGTTTGTATTTCTAATCTTGGCTATTTCATACTGAATATTTTATCGTCAAAAGTATAATATCTTGCGTTTTGTACTTCTAAAAGTAAGAAAAGTTTCAAATAATTTCAAGTTATATTAAAAAAAATAGGCTTCCGAGTGGAAGCCTATTTCAATATGTAAAGTAAATAAAGGATTAACCTTTAGTCATTTTTTCTTTTAAAGCAACTAAAGCATCTAAATCACCCAATGTAGATTTCTCTGCATTTTGATTATTTGACTTAGCAACTTGAGATGATTGCGAAGTACCAGCTTCCTTACCACCTTTTTTACCAGCAGCTTTTTCTTTCGCTTGAACTGGAGCAGCAGTAGTTGTTGGCTTATCTTCACCTTCTTCGAAAGTACGTGTATGAGAAACTACTATTTTCTTAGATTCTTTGTTGAATTCAATTACTTTGAAATCCAACGTTTCTTCGATTTTAGCATTTGTTCCATCTTCTTTACGTAAATGTTTAGCAGGACAAATTCCTTCAACACCGTAAGGTAAAGTTACAATACCTGATTTATCTTTGTTTTCAATGATTGTTCCTTGGTGAACAGATCCTTCTCCAAAAATAGTTTCAAATACATCCCATGGATTTTCTTCCAATTGTTTGTGTCCTAAAGAGATTCTACGATTTTCTCTATCGATTTCTAAAACAACCACATTCATTTCATCTCCAACCTTACAGAATTCTGATGGATGTTTGATTTTTTTCTGCCATGAAAGGTCAGAAATATGAATTAATCCATCAACACCCTCTTCTAATTCTACGAATACACCAAAGTTTGTGAAGTTACGAACTTTTGCTGTGTGCTTAGATGCAACAGTATATTTCGCTTCTACATTTTCCCATGGATCTGGCATTAATTGTTTGATACCCAATGACATTTTACGATCTTCTCTATCTAGCGTTAAAATCACAGCTTTCACTGTATCTCCAACAGACATGAAGTCTTGTGCAGAACGTAAGTGTTGTGACCAGCTCATTTCAGAAACATGAATTAAACCTTCTACACCTGCAGCGATTTCAACAAATGAACCGTAGTCAGCCATAACAACAACTTTTCCTTCTAATGTATCACCAATGTTCAACGCGATATCAAGCGCATCCCATGGATGTGGCTGTAATTGTTTTAAACCAAGAGCGATACGTTTTTTATCATCATCAAAGTCTAATATTACAACGTTCAATTTTTGATCTAATTCAAGAATCTCATCTGGGTGATTAACACGTCCCCAAGAAAGATCTGTAATATGGATAAGTCCATCAACACCACCTAAATCGATGAATACACCGTATGAAGTAATGTTTTTAACTGTACCTTCTAAAACTTGACCTTTTTCAAGACCTGAGATAATTAATTTTTTCTGCTCTTCTAATTCAGCCTCAATAAGCGCTTTATGAGAAACAACAACATTTCTAAATTCTTGGTTGATTTTCACAACTTTGAATTCCATGTTTTTACCCACGTAAACGTCATAGTCACGAATTGGCTTAACGTCAATTTGAGAACCTGGTAAGAATGCTTCTATTCCAAAAACATCCACAATTAAACCACCTTTTGTGCGGCATTTAACGAAACCAGTAATAACTTCACCTGTGCGCAATACATCATTCACATGAATCCATGCTTTGTGCATACGAGCAGTTTTGTGAGAAATAACCAATTGACCGAAACGATCTTCTTGACATTCTACAAATACGTCTACTTTGTCTCCAACCGCTAGGTTTGGATTGTAACGGAATTCTCCATTTTGAATTACTCCTTCAGATTTGAAGCCAATATTGACAACAACTTCTCTTTTTGTAATTGCGATTACAGTTCCCTCAATAACTTCTTTCTCGTTGATTGAAGTCAATGTGTTTGTGTAAACGTCTGATAAATCAGCACGTTGTGCTAGTGTGTAACCGTCTAATGATAATGCGTCCCAATCGAAATCTGCACTACCTTGACCTGTAATTTTGTTTTCTGCCATCTTGGCTTTTTTAAATTGTATTTCGAGTAACTTTATAAAGCTCGAAAGTGATTAATAATTAACTGTTTAAAATAAAGTTCACAGTTTCTCTTCTAAAGAGAGTGCAAAAGTAGTGAATTATTATTTTGTTTTCACATTATATGTGAATTTTTACGCAAAAAAAAGACCGTTAATCAATTAACAGTCTTTTTTTTACAAATTTTGTGTCTTCTTATTTAAGCGCTTCAATTCTCTTTTTATATTCAGCTGCTTTTTCAAGATTTCCTAATTTTCTATATACCTGAGAAAGTGTAAGCAATACATCTTTTTCATTTGGCTGTAAAGTCAGATATTTCTCTAATGGAACCAAGGCTTTAGTGTAATTTTCCGTCGCTTGTTGATCTAGAATTTTAACTTTTGGATCCGTATACTTAAGCGCATTCATTTCAGTACTTAAATCAATGGCAGTATTGATATATTGTGCACCTAATTGGTGAAGTGCATCCTCATAATTTGGATCGATTGCAAGTGCATTGTTGAATGCTTGTTCAGCTTTTACGGGCTGTTTTAAATCACCGTATACTAATCCGATTTGCAAGTGCAATATTTTATTTTTAGGATCTGATGCAATAGCTTGTGCTAAAACTGCTTCAGCTCCAACAATATCTTTTGCATCAAGACAAATATTAACTGATTCTAATAATAGGTCTTTATCAAGTGGAAATTTTGTTCTTCCTTCGCTAACAATTCTTTTCGCATCATCTATAGCTCCTGCTTTTCTATACGAATAACTAGCTGATACATAATTTTCAGACCCTTTGTATCCAATTTTTGCAAGTGATTCGAATTTTTTTGCAGCGTTTAAATCATCACCAGCTTTTACGAAACATAGCGCTGAATTAAAAATAGAATTACTATCTACTTTATTAATTGCTTCATACATTCTAGCTTGAGCAGAATACATTTCCGCAGCTTCTTTGTAGCTTTCACTTTTATACATCATTAATGATAATCCATCTAATAAATTATAACGTTCAACCACTGCTTCCGTTATTTCTTCATCAAATTTATCACTCATTGAAAAAGCTTTTTTGTAATTTTCAATCGCTACTTCTAACGCATCTTCTCCTGCTAATTTAATGAAAGAGGTATCCATTGACTGCATGCCCACCATTAAAAAACTAGAATAAATAGAACCCTTTAACATTAAGGTCTTTGGACTCTCTTTTGTTTCAGGATTTTCAGCTGCTAGGTCGATGAACTTTTTAGCTTCAATCAATGCTTTTTTAGCAGCCACTAGATCCTGACCCCCCATTGCCGTCATAAACGTATTTTTGTACGCAACAGCTGCTGTAGTTTCATTCTTTTTTTGAGCAATAGAGACACATGACAACAAAACAGTCCCCACTACTAATGCTGATTTCATTAAATTGTTTTTCATTTGTATTTTTTCTATAAGATGTTAAAAAATTAATTATTCCACTGAAGTGTCTTCGTTTTCTTCTGATTCACCATCGTTTTCAATATCCGTGCCAGTTTCTGTACTATCTAATTTTACGATAATGTCCCCATTTTCATCGTATTCTATTTCATCTTCTTCCTCATCGTTTCTTGGCACACGCGCTACGGCAGCAATGGCAGCTGTTCCTTTTAAATTAATTAAACGAACACCTTGTGCAGCACGACCCATTGTACGGATAGTATCTAAATGCATACGGATTGTGATACCAGATTTAGTGATAATCATTAAGTCATCCTCATCTGTCACGTTTCTAATCGATAATAATGGTCCAGTTTTTTCTGTAATAGAAATTGTTTTCACACCTTTTCCTCCACGATTCGTAACTCTGTATACAGGTTCATTGTCCTCAGGATCATTTAAGTAAGTACGTTTACCATATCCTTTTTCAGAAACAACCAAAATCGTTGAGTTAATATCTTCTGCGCAGATCATACCTATTACTTCATCCGTCTCAGAGGTTAAAGTAACGCCGCGAACACCAGAAGCATTTCTACCCATCGGTCTAACTTTAGATTCATTAAATCGAATAGCTCTACCATTACTTGTCGCTAATACAATCTCGTGAGTTCCACTTGTTAATTTAGCTTCTAATAATTCGTCATTTTCACGGATCGAAATTGCATTAATACCATTTGTTCTTGGACGAGAATAGGCAGCAAGAGAAGTTTTCTTGATGATACCTTGCTTCGTACACATGATAATAAAGTTATTTTCAACGTATTCTTTGTCCGTTAAATCTTGAACTTTAACATACGCTTTCACCTTATCGTCTTGTTCAATATTTAATAAATTTTGAATCGCTCTTCCTTTTGCCGTTTTACTTCCTTCAGGAATTTCATATACACGCATCCAGAAACATCTTCCTTTTTCTGTGAAGATTAATAAGTAATTATGATTGGTTGCAACGAATAATTGTTCTAAGAAATCTTTATCTCTTGTTGTAGAACCTTTCGATCCCATTCCTCCTCTGTTTTGAACTTTAAATTCAGTTAAACTGGTTCGTTTAATGTATCCAGCGTGAGAAATAGTAATAATTACTTCCTCATCTGCAATCAAATCTTCCATTCTCATTTCTGTTGCGGAATATTCAATTACTGAACGACGAGCATCACCATATTTTTCTTTTATAACGGTTAATTCATCAATAATGATTTGCATTCTACGTTCAACTCTAGCTAAGATATCTTTTAAGTCAGTGATTAATAACATTAAATCATTAAACTCTGCTCTTAATTTATCTTGCTCCAATCCAGTTAAGTGACGTAATCTCATTTCAACAATCGCACGAGATTGCAGATCTGATAGGGCAAAACGTGCCATTAAGTTTTCACGTGCTTCCTCAGGACTTTTAGAAGCTCTAATAATTTTTATTACTTCATCGATATTATCTGATGCAATAATTAAACCTTCCAAAATATGCGCTCTTTCTTCCGCTTTTCTTAAGTCAAAGATGGTTCTACGATTAATTACATCATGACGGAATTCAACAAAAACAGCAATTAATTGTTTAACGTTTAACATTTGAGGTTTTCCATCCACCAAACAAATATTGTTAACTGAAAATGAGGTTTGTAGAGAGGTGAATTTAAATAATTTATTTAGAACAACATTAGGAATCGCATCTCTTTTTAATTCATAGACGATACGCATCCCGTTTCTATCTGATTCATCTCTAATATCTGAAATACCATCGATTTTTTTATCATTCACCAAATCAGCCGTTTTCTTGATCATTTCAGCTTTGTTGACTTGGTAAGGGATTTCTGTTACAACGATTTGCTCACGACCACCAGCTTCTTCAATTTCAGCTTTTGCACGCATAACAATTCTCCCTCTTCCTGTAAGAAGCGCATCACGAACCCCTTCATAGCCATAAATAATACCACCAGTTGGAAAATCGGGAGCTTTGATATATTGTAATAATTCTTCTGCTTCAATATCGTGATTATTCACATAGGCAATTGTTCCATCGATAATTTCAGATAAATTATGAGGAGCCATATTCGTAGCCATACCAACTGCGATTCCACTTGCTCCATTCATTAATAAGGCAGGAATTTTAGACGGTAGAACGGTAGGTTCAGTTAAACTTTCATCAAAGTTAGGTGAAAAATCAACTGTTTCTTTTTCAAGATCATCTAACATTTCTTCCGCAATTTTTTTCAATCTTGCTTCTGTATAACGCATCGCTGCAGGACTATCACCATCAACAGACCCGAAGTTACCTTGACCATCTACTAAAGGATAACGCAGAGACCAAGGCTGAGCCATACGCACCATCGCGTCATATACTGAAGTATCTCCGTGTGGGTGATATTTACCAAGAACTTCTCCAACAATTCTGGCAGATTTTTTATGAGGACGATTCGATTGTAAACCTAGATCTTGCATACCGAAAAGTACACGTCTATGAACAGGTTTTAATCCATCACGAGCATCCGGAAGAGCACGAGAAACAATCACTGACATTGCATAATCAATGTAAGCGGATTTCATTTCATCTTCAATGTTAATCTGAATTATTCTTTCACCATCAGCCATATTGTAAACTTTATTTTTTAAGGCATAATTATTTTATGCAGGTTAATTTTATTGCAAGCGACGAAAGTAGTTATAATAAGTCTAATACTTTTAAGATGTATACCCTATTTACTAACAAAAAACTGTGGAAAATTGATCTTAAGTAGGGTTTATTAACAATTTATTCTATTTATATTTGTAATGAGTTAACAAGTGTTTATTTTCCGAACTAGAACTTATGAACAATTAACAAGATTTGTCATTGTAATTGGTTTAAAAGTGGTTATTTAGTAGTGGATTTTTAAAAGATATATGGAAGCAAAATTTTCGCCAAGAGTAAAAGATGTGATTAGTTACAGTCGCGAAGAGGCTTTGCGTTTGGGTAATGATTATATCGGTGTTGAGCATTTATTGCTTGGATTAATTCGAGAGGGAGACGGGAAAGCGATTAAAATATTGAACGATTTTCATCTTGATTTACAACAAATACGCCAAGAAGTCGAAAAGAATCTGGTGAAAAACAGCAAAAAAGGAGTTGAGTCTCTAGCGAATATCCCTTTAGTAAAGCAGGCTGAAAAAGTATTAAAATTGACGTATTTGGAAGCTAAATTGTTTAAAAGTTCAATGATTGGGACGGAACATTTATTATTATCTATTTTGAAAGATGAAGATAATGTAGCTTGCATAATATTAAATAAATATGGAGTTATCTACGATAATGTCAAAGATGAATTAGAAACTATGAGAGATGAAAAAACAACTCCTCGTTCTGAGTTCCCTGGTGGACAAGAGGAGGAAAGCGAAGCTTTTGCGACTCAAAAGAAACCGACAGATCCTAAATCCAAAACACCCGTTCTTGATAACTTTGGTCGAGATTTGACTAAAATGGCTGATATGGGAAAATTGGATCCAATTGTTGGTCGTGATAAAGAAATTGAAAGAGTGAGTCAAATTCTTTCGAGAAGAAAGAAAAATAATCCCATATTAATTGGCGAACCTGGAGTTGGTAAAAGTGCTGTTGCTGAGGGGTTAGCATTGAGAATCGTTCAAAGAAAGGTTTCTCGTGTTTTGTTTAATAAACGAGTTGTTTCGCTTGATTTAGCTTCTTTAGTGGCAGGTACCAAATACAGAGGTCAATTTGAAGAGAGAATGAAGGCGGTGATGCAGGAAATTGAAAAAAATCCTGATATTATTTTATTCATTGATGAAATTCATACGATTATTGGTGCTGGAGGAGCGAGCGGTTCTCTGGATGCGGCTAATATGTTTAAACCGGCTTTGGCTCGAGGCGAGTTACAAGCAATAGGAGCAACAACCCTAGATGAATATCGTCAGTACATTGAGAAAGATGGAGCTTTGGTTCGTCGTTTTCAAAAAGTATTGATTGAGCCTACCACAGAGGAGGAAACAATTCAAATATTGAATAATATTAAGGAACGTTATGAAATGCATCATTCAGTTTCGTATACTCCTGAAGCGGTTGAAGCGTGTGTTAAATTGACAGAACGTTATATCACAGACAGACATTTACCGGACAAAGCTATTGATGCGTTGGATGAAGTTGGATCTCGTGTTCATATCACAAATATCAATGTTCCTGCCGAAATAATAATGATTGAGAAAAGCATTGAAGAATTGAAAGATTTGAAAAATGAAGTGGTTAAATCTCAACAATATGAAAAAGCGGCCGAATTGCGTGATAATGAGCGTAAATTGCAGGAAAAATTAGAAATTGCGAACAAAAAATGGGATGACGAATCGAAAGCGAACCGTGTAATTGTATCAGAAGAAGATGTTGCTGAGGTTGTTTCAATGATGTGTGGTATTCCTGTTACAAAAATAACAGCTGGTGAAAGTGGTAAATTAGCAAATATGGCTAATGAATTAACTGGAAAAGTAATTGGGCAGGATGAAGCGGTCATGAAAGTTGTTAAAGCTGTGCAAAGAAGTAGAGCAGGTTTAAAAGATCCTAATAAACCAATCGGTTCTTTCTTTTTCTTAGGGCCAACTGGAGTTGGGAAAACACAATTAGCAAAAGTTCTAGCAAAATATCTTTTCGATTCTGAGGATTCTTTAATTAGAATTGATATGTCAGAGTTTATGGAAAAATTTTCAATCTCTCGTTTAGTTGGAGCGCCTCCGGGATACGTAGGATATGAAGAAGGTGGACAATTAACTGAAAAAGTGAGAAGAAAACCGTATTCAATTGTCCTTTTAGATGAGATAGAAAAAGCACATCCAGATGTTTTTAATCTTCTTTTACAAGTGCTAGATGATGGTCACATGACAGATGGTTTAGGTCGTAAAATCGATTTTAAGAATACTATTATTGTTATGACTTCTAATATTGGAGCGCGTCAATTAGCAGATTTTGGAACAGGCGTTGGTTTTGGAACAAAAACACAGGTTGATCAAGTCGTAGAAAATTCTAAAGTTGTTATTCAAAATGCCCTGAGAAAAGCATTTTCTCCAGAATTTTTGAATCGTGTTGACGATATGATTATTTTCCACTCTCTGAAACGCGAAGATATTCACAAAATTATTGATTTAGAACTAGAGAAATTATTCGGTAGAATCATTAGTTTAGGGTATACAATTGAAATTTCTGACAAAGCAAAAGATTTTATTTGTGATAAAGGATATGATGAGAAATTTGGAGCAAGACCTTTGAAACGTGCTATTCAAAAATACATCGAAGATCCATTAGCTGAAGAAATTGTGAAAGCGAATTTAAGTGAAGGAGATAAAATTCTTTTGGATATTGAAGAAGGGAAAGAAGAATTGAAAGTAACAATTGAAAAAACGAAAACTAAAAAATCAAAATAATTTAGTTGGATAAAAAATACGAAAGGGGAGATGCGTCTTCCCTTTTTTTTGTACAAT
Organism: Chryseobacterium gleum; assembly: GCA_945888595.1. GTDB lineage: Bacteria > Bacteroidota > Bacteroidia > Flavobacteriales_D > Crocinitomicaceae > CAIUKX01. The sequence goes on from CAMDAO010000021.1 coordinate 12,475, forward strand.
TAATAAAAAAAAGAAGGAGGAAAATCAATAGATGAAATTTATTTAAATCGAAATTGTTTTTTTGATGAATATATACTTATTTTAATGTCTAAGGAGAAAATTACCCACGTATGAATTCTATTTGTTTAAGTATTTTTTTTAGCTTCATCACTTTATTTTCATTCTCAAAGGTCGACATGCCGAGAGTTTCCGCTGCTATCTTTGTAAACGGAGGTTTAACAGATTTTTCTATATTATTTAAATCAACAGATTCTGAATTAAAAACAAAAGTTCAGGTGTTGTTTGATGAAGATTGTTTAGATCATCCTTTTTCTAAAGCGTATGATGAGAATGCTACATTTCAAAATTATTGGCAATCAAATGAAAAATTATGGCATTCTTTAGATATTAATAAGGATGGTGTAAATGAATTAATTTTTCAATCCGAATTGAATTCAAATGAATCAGAAAGCATCGAGATTTATTCCTTAAAAAGTAAAAAATATAAATTGATTTTTGGCGATTCAGGACATTTATTAGCATATAAAATCCACCCAAACACGAAAGAGATTATTTTATTTCATCACAAATATCCTTGCTGTTCAGCTTCTAGTCACAATATTAATATGGTAAGATTAGTAGGAGGCGAAATCATTTTACGAAAAAAATATTTTGTAGCTAGAAAAGAGGGTATGAAGGGTGATTTTTTTCCTCAAAAAGTACGTTACACTCCAAAGTATTATGCGCTAAATAGAAATACAGTAGTTAGATGGTCTCCAGAAATAATAGATAAAAAAGCTTCTGATGCCTTTTCTTCCAATAGTATTGCGACCTATCCTACAGGTGTTCAATATCGAGTTTTAGCAGAAGAAAAGGGATGGAAATATGTATTGCTTTGCGGAATCCCCTTAAAAAAGGAAGCAGGAAAAGGAATTATTTCGCCTGAAAATTTTACAGATACGCATGTATTTGCCTGGTTGCAATAAGCACGAATTTATTTTGAAATCCTTTTTTTAAAAAAAAGTAAAAGTTACAAATGGTTTTCAATCGCTTTTCTTACGGAGCCATGCGTTTTTAATAGTTCAGCCGCTTTTTCATACGTGACAGGAATCGCTTCAAGAATCATTTTTACACCTCGGTCGATTAACTTATTATTACTTAATTGCATATCAACCATTCTATTTCCTTTCACATGTCCCAACTTAATCATTAAAGCAGTTGAAATCATGTTCAGTACTAATTTTTGAGCCGTCCCAGATTTCATTCGCGTGCTGCCCGTTAAAAACTCAGGACCAACGATTGGTGTAATAGGGTAGTCCGCTAATTTTGACAAAGGACTTTCAGCATTACAAGAAATCCCAGCAGTTAAAACACCGAATTCTTTTGCTTTTTCTAGCGCTCCAAGCACATAAGGAGTACTTCCGGAAGCTGCTATGCCCACAACGATATCATTCGGATGAATTGAATATGATTCTAAATCTTTCCAACCTTGTTGAAGGTCATCTTCAGCGAATTCGACTGCTTTTCGTATGGCAGAATCTCCACCTGCAATTATTCCAATTACTATTCCGTGAGCTACACCAAAGGTCGGCGGACATTCACTTGCGTCAACAATACCTAATCGCCCACTTGTGCCAGCGCCAATGTAGAATAATCTGCCACCAGATTTCATTCGTTCAAAGGAAGCTTCGATAAATGCTTCAATTGCTTTCAATTCTTTTTCAATTGCCAAAGGAACTATTTTATCCTCGTTATTCATATTTGTCAATAAATCACTGGTTGACATTTTTTCTAACGACTGGTAAAATGATTCGGATTCAGTTGTTTTTTTCATTTGGAAAGAAATAGAAAATTAGAAATACAGATTTTGAACTGCATTAAATTAAATAAGCGTGGGAATTGGATTCAGAAAAAGTAACTTCCACTCTTTCTTTTAAGGTAGTGGAAAGTCGAATTCCAACGAAATCAGCTTTTATCGGGTATCTTCTGTATGATCTATCAACGAGCACAACTGTTTTTATAGCCAACGTTGCTTGTTCTAGCAATTTCACTAAAGCATATTGCATTGTTTTACCAGAGTTGATGACATCGTCGATCATTAAAATATAGCCATTTTTAAGGACTTCTTGAGATACAGATAGTTTGATTTCTTCAGACCAAGGCTCAATTTTATTGACATTTATCTCAAAAACAGTAATTTTTTGATTTGAATTTTTTTCGATGATGTTTTTTATTTTTTCGGCCAATACAATTCCATTTCCACAAATACCACCAATAAAAAGGGCTTCTTGTTCAAATGTATTTTCAATAATTTGGTGCGCCAATCGTGTGATTTTTTGATCGATTTCCTTTTGACTGAGAATTATTTGCATCGCTTTTTTATTTTAAACAAAGATAGTTTTTTTTTAGATTCAAGATTTAAAGAATCAAGACAAAAGACTTAATTATTGGAAATAAATAAAAGTCTTTTCATCTTTACGTCTTTATATCTTTTGTCTTATATTACTTCAATTCTTCAATTGCTCCCTTGGTTCCTATTTCTCTAGTGATATAATCTTTCGCTAGTTTAGGATTTCTTGCAGGTGAATATTCTCGACCGTAAAAAATAATTTGTAAATGCAGTTTATTCCATAGTTTTCTTGGGAATATTTTTTTCGCATCTTTTTCGGTTTGTACGACATTTTTTCCATTGGTAATTCCCCACCGCGTCAATAATCGATGAATATGAGTATCAACAGGGAAGGCAGGAACGCCGAAAGCTTGAGACATAACAACAGAAGCCGTTTTATGCCCAACGCCTGGAAGTTCTTCTAATAATTCCATTTTGTCAGGAACTTTCCCTCCATATTTATCGATTAGAATATGGGAAAGATTGAATATTGCTTTTGATTTTTGAGGAGATAATCCACATGGTTTAATAATTTCTCGTATTTCATCAGGTGTTAACTTAATCATGTCAAACGGATTGTTCGCCAGCCTAAAAAGACTTGGTGTAATTCGGTTTACCATAATATCAGTGCATCTTGCAGATAAAAGAACAGAAATTAATAACGTATAATCATCCGTGTGATCTAACGGCACAGGAGTGGTTGGATACAATCTTTCTAACTCTTTGATTATGTATTCAGCTTTTTCTGTTTTTGTCATGAAATTTAGTTATGAGGAGTGAAATAGTAAAAAGAAGATTTTTTCAATATAAAAAGTATTGATTATTTTCGTTGTCATGAAGAACAAAGATACTTTCTTTCCTCAATATAGAAAGCTTGGGAATGGTTTAACGTTTTATAAGATAACAGATGATCGTACTTTTGAAGAAATTCAAGTAGTAGGATCAAGAAAAAATAAATATAAAACAGAAGCGAAACAATATCCAGAAATTTTAAGAATTCAAGATATGCTGAATTGCATGGCGGATACTTATTTTGATTCACATGAACAAGAATGGTTAGAAGTGAATTTCTAGCTTGAATTCAGCTTATATAAAAAGTAACAAAATTTAAAACTGAACTTATATTTCAGAAATAAGGAAGAAATTTGCGCATTAAAAATTAAGCTTAGAAGCTATTTTAAATAAAAAGATATTTTTTAGGGACATTCATAACAGTTAATCGACATATTTTTAAACACTACCTATGAATATCGAAAAAATAAAGCACTTCATTCATTTAACTGAGAAAGGACGCACTGGTTGTGCTAAAATTGCAGCTGAACGAATTGGTGTTTCGGAGAGAATGATTTATAATTATGTGAATATTTTAAAGAATGATTTGAATGCCCCAATTGATTACAATCGTCATAAACAAACTTTTTTTTTCGGAAAAGAGGGTAGGTTGGTTTGGGAATGGAGATGTGAAGAGTGATAACGATAAAAAAATCAATAACCTATAAATCAGTAGTAAGAAATGAACTTTGAAGTTATACAAAAAATTATTGAACTGATTAAAAATGAAGATTCTGGAAGCCCAAGTGATTTTGCAACTAAATTAAATATTGGAGAGAGAATGTTATATAAATATATAAGCGAACTAAAAATAGAATTCAAAGCGCCTATTAAATATTGTCGAAAAAGAAAGTCTTATTGCTTCACAGAAAAAGGTAAACTCGATTTAAGATGGCAAGAAAAAAAATAAACAAATAAAAGTTAACACGATTTTAAACCAGTTATAAACTTACTAATCATCTATTGGATGGATGAATATATATGAAGATATTGTTTGAACATAAAGTTTATATAACATTTAAAGCCATCAAATTGAATGGAGAATTAATTCTTGCTCGGCAAAAAGAAATTACTATTGATTGGCATGACCGAATTTTCCCGCCAAAAAAAAATGGAATTGAACTGTTTAAAATAGCCGGGAAAGAAATGGAAGAAGAATATATAAATATTGATTTTTCAAGCACAAATACTAAAATAGAATTTATTAAGGAAGTTGAAGTTTCCACGCATGAAAGTGCTGTAAATATTGAAAAAATCAAGAAATATTGCGGACGGATATATGGTCGATTTCAATCGGAATAAATTGTTTACCAGAAATTTAAAATTAATTTCAAGTATTGAATTACAGAAATAATGTTCAATAGCTGAATAGGAAAGAAGAAGAAAAAAAATAGCAACCACCAATAAATAGTGAGAAAGCCTTTCAGATATGAGAGGCTTTCTTGTGTGAAATTAATCGGTAATTTAATAGGACTAACTCGGAAAGTAATTTTCTATAAAACTTAAAGACGCTAGTGATTTAAAATATACTATTTATGGTTAATTATTTAATTCACCCAAAAATGTGACTTGCTTCCCTTTCTTCCAAATCTATTGCGATTTTTTTTGGCAAAAAAAAAGGGAAGCTTATGCTTCCCTTAGTGATCCCGCTGGGATAAAAAAGTTTTACCGAGTTTTACTTTATATTACTCATTATCAGTCTGATTAGTAGTGTTTTGAAAAAAATAATTTAAATAAAGTTAGCATAAGTTAAATAGAATAAACTATATTTGTCAGTAAATTTGTCAGTAAATTTGTCAGTTATGGTGTACACTTCATTTTATTTAAATTCTCCTAAAGCAAAATCTAAAAGTCCAATCTACATCTCACTTTCTTTCAATGAAAAAAGAGTAAGGTTTCCTTCAAGTGAATCCTTCTTAATAAATCATTGTAATTCTCGGATGCCTACTATAATACTCCCCAAATGTTGGACAACTTTTCTTCAAAGTTAAGTTTATTTTAAGATACTTTTTCATACTTTGAGAAAAACACATTTGGTGTTTCATATCCCAAAGATTCATGTCTTCTATCACTGTTATAAAACTCTACATATTTCTTTATCCCTTTGTACAATTCTACACCTCCATTGGCTGGATTTAGATAGATGTATTCATATTTTAAAGACCTCCAATAACGTTCAATAAAAATAGTATCTAAAGCTCTTCCTTTCCCATCCATTGATATTTGTATATTGTTCTTTTTCAATAAATTGATAAAGGTAGGACTTGTAAATTGAGACCCTTGATCTGAATTTAATATCCCTGGACACCCATGTTCGTTAATAGGATCTTGCACAATGTCTCTACACCATTCTACTGTAATTGTGTTTGAAACGCCCCACCCCATTATTTTTCTACTGTACAAATCAATGATTGCAAACTTATACATAAATCCCTTAAACATTGGGATATACGTAATATCAACTCCCCATACTTGATTTGGTCTTTCGATTAAAAGATTTCGAAGTAAATAAGGATATTTATAATGGGTTTTATTCGCCTTACTAAGATTTTTCTTTGGATAAATGGTTTGCAATCTCATTATGTGATAAAGCCGTCTAATTCGCTTGTCATCAACTCTGTGACCTAAATCTTTATTTAGGTAATTCACCATTCTTTCAACTCCATAAAATGGACATTCAATAAATTTTTTATCAATGAGTTCCATCAATATTAAATTCAATCCTGATTCACCTTTTGGTTTAAAATAGAAATTACTTCTCTGTAAAGCAATTAGCTTACATTGTTTCTTAACACTCATGTCAACGAATCCAGGAGTAATGAGTGAGCGTTTTTGATCAGTACTCATTTCCCCAAGACCTTTTTTAAGAAATCAACTTGAACCTGAAGTTCTCCAATTTTAGAATAGAGTTCTTTTTGAATTGATTCATCAACTTTTTCTTGCTTTTCTCGGGAGAAAATCATCTCAGATTTATCTAAAAACTCCTTTTTCCAAGTTGTTATTTGATTTTGATGAATAGTATACTTTGAAGAAATTTCTTGCAAAGTAAGCTTCTCTTGAAGCGCTTCAATCGCAACTTTTGCCTTAAAAGCTGCTGTAAATTTTCGTCTTTCTTTTTTCATATTCAACTGTTAAATTACACTTTAATCAGTTGTCCGAAAAATGGGGGGTGTTATACAGGGTATTTTGGTTTCCATTTCTTGAGTTTTTCCAATAACTTTTCTATTCCTAGTATATTGATGGCCCGTTTCATATTACAAACCGTCATGATCAATGCCATTTCACCGTTTACTTTTTCAAGACTCAATTAACCGCAAAAGCATAAAGCATTTTCTTTTTAAATAAATTCTTCCATGCTAAGCATCTGAATATGAAACCGATCTTGAACACCTAAAATGCTCATAATTATGGATTTATTTCACATAAATATACGGAATTTGTAGGTGGTTTTTAAACTTTAATTACTAGATTTATGAACTGAATGGTGTTGGTTTTTTCACAGACTGACGTTAGCACTTATTTAATAAACAAAAAAAAACAATGAGCGATTATATAAATTACATTGACTTCAACGCGATAAAATTGGCTGACTTAGCATATGAGATAGGAGACTATAAATGTGCAGTTGATAATTACTCTAAGGCTCTAAATAGACTTGGAAATTATCAAGGTGACAGGATGCAACCAATAATGATGGCAAGTGGAATTGTTCAGAAAATTAATGAAATCAATACTAAAATTGGAACAGGAAAGGCGGTTTTGAAATTTGATGTTTGGAAGCTGACAAAAAGCTCATTTGTAAAAGGTAATCAATGTTTAAAATATCTCTATTTAGATAAACATAAGAAACAAGAGAAAACCCCTATTAGTAATGAAAAACAAGAGCTTTTTAATCAAGGACATGCATTTGAAGAATTGGTTAGAAATAATGAATTTCCAGATGGTATAAACATAAAAGACAAAGTGGGCAACTTTGCATATTTTAACTCATATACAAGACACTTACTAAATTCAAGCAGCAGTCAAACAATTTATGAAGCTACCATAATTGAAGAAGAAGTTCTTGTGATGTGTGACGTTTTAGTTAAAAACGAAGACGGGAATATTCACATTTATGAAATAAAACTTAATACTGAGTTGAATGATGCAATTATTGCAGATTTAGCTATTCAATACACTATATGTAAAAAAAGATTTAGTTCCAATTTGAAATCTTTTAACATAGTCCTAAGAACGGAAGACAAAAACTGGAAAATAGAAAACCTAACTAATAACTTAGAAAACCTAGTGGATATTGTAATTTCGAAAATCAACGATTATAAAATGATTTTACAAAAGGATGAGCCTAGCTTATTAATGGGTGAACATTGCAACAAACCTTATGAATGCGAATTTATTGAGTATTGTAAAAACAAGTGTTAACATTTAGCGAACTAGCAGAAAAAAGTCAAAAAAAAGAGTACAATTCATGGCCTTTTTTGTTAGTGATTCTTCGACAAGTTCAAGATAAATATTGACCGATAGGTTTTTACTCTTAAGTGCTAATGTAACTGATTTCTCTTATTTGCATTTCTTCTTTGAGTCTAAAATTCATTAACAACACTTTTATAAAAGTAATTTTTTTCACTACCTTGTTTCGATAGCAAGTATTCTGTATTCATATTTCTACTGTTTTTATGTGGGCGATAGGTCTGAAATATCGAACTTTTTGAGGGAGGATGTGGAGCGGATTATCAATAACAATTCCTTGTAAAAAATCTTAGTAAGATTATATTATGATCACTGACTTTTAATTTTTATTTTGACTTTAATAACAAAAAAAAATAAGTAAATTCAACAGTAAAAAAAAATAAAATGATCTATGCACGTATATTGCACAGATAGCTTGTAAGTTTGTTTTAACAAAAATAAAAAGGTCTTAATAATACACTTAAAATTAAAAAATATGTTTAAAATAACGGGAACGCTAAAGAAGATGAATGATGAACAAGTTTTATCTGAAAGGTTTAAAAAACGCGAATTTGTATTGACAGATTTTAGTCAATATCCTCAGGATTTAATGTTTCAACTGACAAACGAAAATTGCAATCTGATTAATAATTTCGCTGTTGGAGATGAAATAGAGGTGTTTTTTAATCTAAGAGGGAAGGAGTGGATTAATCCTGCTGGAGAATCTAAATATTTTAATTCTTTCGATGCTTGGAAAGTTCAGAAGATGGGAAGTAGTGCAGTGGAAAAAAATGAAATTAAATCGGATCTCCCAAAAGGATTAGAACCAGATGACGATGATGTTCTTCCTTTTTAGGATCGATATTCTTGATAATTTTGTAGATATTTCAGGTAATAATCTGTGTAAAAAGTATACTATGGTATAAAAACGAAAAAAGATTAATTAAAATAAAAAAAGGTATGCAGATCAATTGCATAGTTAAAGTAAATATTTGTAAGACAAAAGCAACAGTATGAAAATTTTAAATTCTAAAAAGATTAATGATTCTCAATTTCTAAAAAGAGAAATAGAAAGTGTATTCATTGAATTATTTATTATTCAAGATACAAAAACTATTGCTAAAATTTTGCACAAGAGAGGTGACTTTTCAGGAATGACAAAGGCAGATTATATGGGGTTTTTAAATGCATTTTTTAACAGTACAAAAAATTATAGATGCAAATTCTCAAAGGGTTATGCTTTGAATGAAAAAATAACAGATGTCGTATTAATTTTTGACTACTATGAAAATGAAATAAAGTGGCATAGTTTAGCTATTCATTTAACAATCAATAATTTTAGGATTCAAAAGATAGTTGATCTTAATATTTTTGACATTTTAACTGAAAAAGAATTTAATTATTTACAATTATACAATTGAGATGAAATTAATAGATAAAAATAGAGAGCTTCAAAATGAGATTTTGTTAAATGCTAAAATTGAAAAAATTGTAGTACATGCGTTTCTAAAACGAGATTTTACATCGATTGAATGTCATTTAGCTGAGGATGGTGTTTTTAATGGAGAGTTTAAGAACGTCTTTATGATAAAATTAAAATATTTATTATTAAAATATCCAGTGGCAAAGAGCTACCATAACAAGGGCTATTCTTTAAGTAAATTAATAGGTCAAGTTGCACATCAATTTATTTATGAGGAATATGAAATAAAAAATTTTCTCGAAGTGATGAATGATGATAATTTTGACAATACAATTACTACTGAGTTTGATGCTAATAATGAAATTCGAACCAAATTAAATAAAAATGAGTTGTCAATTATTGTTTCATTTTCATTTGAAAATGGAAAAATCAAATCACTCGAGTTTGTTAGAAAAACATTGACGCAAAAAAGCCGTTTTAATCAGATGAATAACAATTAAATTAAAGTACGATGAAATTAGAAACTATATATCCGACTTACTTTCAAAAATCTAAAATTTTCTTATATCCATTATTAGAAATAAAAATAGGAGCTGTTCTAAAGCCTATTCAGGTCTACTTTGAGTTTGAAAATAAATTTCTTGCTGCTGATCGCTTTTTACTTTGTCGCTTTGAAAACAAAACAGATATTGAGAGTAAAAAATTTGAAAACGAAGTCTTAATGAATCATAAGCGCTTTAGAGGATTCATTGTTTTAAAAGACTACACTAAATTATTTTTATTCGATTTTAATGATTTAGCAAGTGATTATGACTTTATTTTTAAAGGAGAATATAGTAAAGTATCCAAAAATATCAAGTATAAAATCCTAAATTACTTCGATAAAAATGGCTCTAATTATATGTATATGGAAACTTTTTTATTCCCTGAGAAATTTTATGATAAATATGCAGAACTATTAGATGTTGAAAAAGGTATATTAATGCAAACGACCGAATTATGTGACAAACCAGATCTTGTTAGAGAAAAAATAACAAATCATAACCTTACTATTTAATTTATACCTAAGTTCACAATAGAGAAAATTTAATCGTAAAGTAATGTCGGAGATTTATAATTTAGTGCAATCAAGTGACACTCCCATTGAGGTTAAACGTTTATATAAGTATTTTATAGAGGAATTTGATGCACAGCAAAGTATTCCCTGGGTAACACATGTTAAGAAAAGAGACGCTGAATACCACAAAAAAATAATTTTAGATCGAACATGGAAGTTTACTAACGAAGGCTTATATAATCTCAGTGATGAGGAGGTATTAATTCTCGAAAACTATTATTCCTTTCCAGAAAATTTCCAGAAAAGTTATGATACTTATTTAAACTTTTTTAAAATGATGAAGTTCGATTCAGCAGCTTCATTTTTTTTTCACGACATCTATTTTCATACTTTTTGCAACACATTAGCGTTTGCACTAGCTTATAAACATTTTTTTAATAATTCATTTAAAGAAACCGACGATTTTGAGTTTGATTTTCTAGATATTGAAAATCATTTTTCTGCTTACAGCGCCGATAATTTTGGACACCTTGAATATTTTGAGTTGGGCAGCCTAAGAAAGGAAGGGGCAATTGCAAAATACAGTAAGCCACAGAATATAAATGGTTATTGGTGTTCAGCGAGACAAGATTTTATTAATAAAATTATAACCAATCATTTTTGTGATAATGAGGTCTATGGAGATTTCTTTAATTATGCAAAATGCACAAATGGTGAGATTGAATTTAATAATTATATTGATAGCATCTATATTCGTGATGTTTTTCATGACATTGAGCCATTTCAATTATTTTGTCACTTCGATGCTAAAATTTCAGAAAAGAAGACGGTAATAATAAACTTATCGCATTCCGTTACTTTTAAAAACACTGACTTAAACTATTTCACAGAAATTCTGGCGGAATATTACAAAACTGGATGCAAGATCTATTTAATAAATCAAAATCCGGGATTAGTTTGGAAATATTCGATATGGGAGGAAATCAAATCAAAATTGATTTATGATGTTATTGATTTAGAAACTATAAATCAGCTTAATACAGTGGGAGGAATTAGCAACTCTGAAGTGATTTCTGTCGAGGCTGTGTTTAGACTTGAAAATGATATGGCTTGGTACGAACCTGTAATTGATTTGTTTAATCAAAAGAAATTTACAGTGGTAGAGAGGTATATTTCCGCCTTTGTTTCGTTTCAAGAGTACTTCGTATTTTGTTTTGAAATAGATATGATAAATAAAATGGGGCATTTTGATTTGGCTAATTTTATTACGGACTATGCTTTCTCAACGAATGTATTTGATTTGCAACAATACTATCACGAAAAGGCCCATATATATCGAGACCATGGCTTACTTTTGACCGCAAAATATTTTTTTGAAAAGGATGTTGTCGAAAGAAAAGGACATCATTCTTCATGTTATATTATGTTTATGAAGCAATTTTTCCCCAAAGATGATTTATTAATTTTTGATGATATCGATACAAATTCTTTCATCTTTTAACCTAAAACTATAGAAGAGTGATAAATAAAGTAGTTTTAATGCATCTGGAATGGCAGCATAATGGCATAGATTTCGAACATGCTATTAGTATTCGTGATAGATTATGGAAAAAATCACCATTTAGTTCTATTGGAGCAGTGAGCATTGATAGTGAAATAAAAAAAACAATTGAAAGCTATGAACCTATATCTGCTGGAGATGTTTCAAAGTTATCGTATTTCATATTAAATGACCAATTCTTTGATGGAGATTTATCATTTTTAGAAGAGTGTATAAATTTAGAATATCTGCAAATTAGCGGGATTTGTTGTGAGAAAATTACTTCATTAGAACCATTGCGAAAATTAACTAAATTAAGATCTATTGATTTAGAATATCATTCCTTTATTTCGCTTGAACCATTAAACCAATTACAAAATTTAGAGGAGTTATTAATTTTCAATAATCCAGTGAAATCCATTGCTCCAATCATAGAATTGAGAAAACTTAGAAAGGTGAAAGTTCCATTTTACAATGAATTAGATTTTTTCACAGTTCTACAAAATTCAAAAAATTGCACCATTGAGTGCACGGATGAAGAGAGAAGTCAAATGTGTAAAATTTATTGGTTCGATGAGTGGGCTTTTAGGCAGGAGCATTTTTTTCCAAGCGAAGAACCAACAAAGTTTATTTATGCGCTAGTTCCATTGAAGCACGATGATTTTATGCAAAAAGAGGTAGAAGTAGCAAATTTTTTCGAAAAATTTAAAGATATAGCGACACCTGAAATTTGCAGGATAGCAAATGATTATTTAAAAAACACGTATCAATGTGAATATAGTAGAAGCCTTCTTTCACAAAGTTATTTTCCTTATTGTGAGTTTAATGTAATCAAAAAACCTCCTTTATTTAAAGAGTTTAACTTTATTTAATTTAATAAGTGCATGTAAAATATTGTGAAAAGTTCGTATTTTGTTAAACGGGTTTTAACATCATTTAAGGGCGTTTTACAGCGTTTCACGTTTATACTTACTTCTTTTATACCTCTTTCCTGATTGAATTGTTTTAGTGCGAAAACGACCATCAAAAATTCCTTGTTTCACCTGCTCCTTGCGGACGGCGCCAAGACGAATTTTATGCAATACACTGCTTTCACATAAGGCATTTCTTTTCTTTTTCATCCGTGTTTTAATTTTTGTAATGATCAATTGTTATTTCAATGCTATTCACGCAATCATTTCAGAAAAGCGATCATTTTTTTTAGAAAATCAAAACGAATCCCAAAATTCTTGGTCTTGCTGATCAAGATCTAAATTGTCATTATAATAAGTGTTATTAGTTACTGAGTAATCATCGAAGCAATCAAGGTCAGCTTCTGCTTGCAATTCGAGATAAAAATCATAGGATTTCCATTTTGCTTCCAATAATTTTGTATCGGAATTGTGAATACCAAATTGGTTCATTGCAAGATCTGTAAATATGCCTGTTTTTATATCATAGCTGGAAAAAACAATTGGATATTTGCTTTGATACGAAGTTAAATCTTCGATTGAAATTAAAAATTTTTCAATATTTCTTGCGCACCATAGAATATAGGAGGCATTAGTTTGTGCGACTTCTTCTAAAGTTTTTCCTTTATATCTTCCGAAATCAAAAGTTGTTTCAGCTGTAAAAATGTTCCAGTTTTTCATATCGTTTTGTTTAACAATACGAAAATAGCGGATAACTATGCAGTGTATTTGCATAGCAAAAAAAACTATCTAAACATTAAGAATACTGACTTAAAGATTTATTTAGCCTCTCTAAAATTTTCAATTTTAAATGTTCAGGAGATATGACAGCTACTCCTTCCCCAAATGATAAAATAAGTTGCTCTAATTCAAAATTTGGAATGACATCAATTTTTACATACAAGCCATTTGTAACTTCCCTGCTACTTTGTGAAGTATGAATGGGCTTCGTTTTTATATAAGGAGCAAGCAGCGGATAAAAGTGTAATTCTATTTTTTCTAAAGAACCATCTTCCGGCTTTGTTACGCCAATAAAGTCATCAAAATAATCCTTCCAGACTATATCAGATTGTATGTATTTTAAGGATGTTTCTTTTATGCTTACTATACGATCTAATGCTACATTCCACTTATCTTTTTCAAACTCATTCTGTCTTCCAAAAACAAACCATCTATTATTGTATTGTTTTAGGTAATGAGGATGAAAATTGAATGTATATGCTTCAGCAGTTTTAAAATCCTTGTAGTTTATTTCAATTACTTGCTGACTGTTTATTGCATCAAATAATTTAGGTAGAAATTCCTTACCTTTTATGTATTCATTAGATTCAAAACTCATAATAGGATAATCTCGCTGTTTCAAGTCAAACTGCGATTCTAATTGAGGAATCAATTCGTCTACCCATTCGAATTGTGGAACACCTGAAAAGCGAGACATGATAATCAATGCCGATTTCAATTGATCTGCCTCTATCATATTTAAAGGTTGGTTTGTGATGGAGAATTTTAAATCAAAGTATCGATAATAACACCTTCTACCAACGAAATAACGCTCTAGAGGAACAGACCAACCAAATTCACTCTCCATAAACTCTAAATCCATGAAAATAGTTCTCCTGGATACTCCTCCGCAATTTGGGTCGTAATCGATTAAAACAAGATTACACTCATCAATTAGGTCTTCTATGAAGTACATCCTGCCAGGATTCCGAAAACAACGGTCCAGTACTTTGTATCGTATAAATGCGTATTTATTTATTGACATAACTTATTTATAAGTATTTCATAATAATTAGATTAAAATTTAAATTCAAACTTTTTATTATATTTGTTTTTACTGTGCAAATATATTGCATTAATTGGGGATAAATTTGAATATATTCTAAAAAAGATAAATGAAAAGCAATACAAAAAGAAAAGGTTATCCTGAATCTGTCGGGAAATTTTCTCTGGAAAATTATAGAGTATTCGAAACAGAAACAGAATTTGATTTTAAACCAATTACATTTTTGGTTGGGCCAAATAGTAGTGGTAAAAGTTCGTTAATGAAGCTATTAAAGGCTTTCAGTGCTAATACTTTAAATTCATCGCATTATAGTTTTGCACCTTCCTTTATCAATTCAAATTTAACAAATCAAAACACAGAACCAGTTAATTTAAAAAATTCATTTACCTCTAATGATAAACCTTTTTCCTTCAAAATAGAAAGTGCTGGAATATTTGGTGCATTAGATGTAAATTATAGTCTCAATTATGAAAATTCTTCAAAAGCTAGAAATGGCATTAACCTTTCATTATTTGAATTAAAAAGGAAAAATGAGTTAATTATTTCAATTAGCCCTCAAAAAAACGCAGATTTTATTATTAGGTTTTCTATTCGCGAATTTATTTCCTTGTGCAAAGACTTTTTGTCCGTTGATTTTGATTCTGATGAAAACAATGAAACTCCCGCTTTCTATATAAAAACAGCACCTAAAATAGAAAATTGCGATAAAATATTTAATCTTAAAGATCACCTTTTGAATGATATTTATTTATCTAAGTTAAATGAATTAGAAAATATTACTTTTAATAGCAAAAAGAATCTTATAGAAATTGATACAAGTAAGCATCCCCAAGAAGCACATGTCTATCTATCACGACAGTTACTTTTTGATGATTTCGGAGATAATGGGCTAAAAGGATTTTTTCAGTTTTTAATACTTGGTGGATTTCAACAGATATTTCAAAGTGAATTGGAAAAGATGGGTTTTGATGGAGATGTTGATTTAACAAGGTTTGGTGAGTTTTTATTAAATGATTTTTCAAATAAAATTCAATATGACTTGACATATACGATTGGTAAAAATATTGACTTTGCGCATACTCCTGTATTCAAGAGGGAACGAGAAATGGTATTTAATATAAATGACATTAGCCTTACAACATTTGATTTATTACTAAAAGCTTATATACTAGATCATCTTTCTTGGTTTGAGAATGGGATATTATTAAGTAATGACTATATTGATGAATGGCTTGTTAAGTTCGGAATTGGAAAAACATTAATAGTAAGAAAAATGGAATTTACCGATCAGTACTTTATTATTGAAATTGAAAAAGAAAATGGACAAAATATTAATATTTCTGACCTAGGATATGGAGCAGGACAAGTTTTAGCATACTTATTTTTACCTTATTATTCTAAAATCCCTAGTTGCCATATAATTGAAAGTTATAACATAAAAGAAAGTATTGTTGAGAAAATTGATCAATCAGGTATAAGAAAAGTAGAATTCAATTCTATGAAAGATATAAGTGGAAAAATGATAATTCAGAATGTATATCTAGAGGAGCCAGAAACAAATTTACACCCAAATTGGCAGTCAATACTTGCAGAATTAATAGTTTATCAAATTAGTATAGGAATTCGATTTGTTATTGAGACTCATTCAGAATACTTAATTCGAAAAATTCAGAATTTAATTGCTCTAAAAAACTGTGATAAAAATGATGTTGTAATTTACTATTTCAATTCAGAAAAGGAAAGAAAACATAACAATAAAACAACTTCCTTTAAAATTACTCTTAATGAAAATGGGACATTAAGCGAATCTTTTGGAGCAGGTTTTTTTGATGAGGCGGGAAAATTGTCACTTGAATTATTATCAATAAATTCAACAAGAAAAAACTAATATGGCTATTCTTGATTTTCATGCCAAAAGAGACGAAATCAATCAAATTCTATTGAGTGAGATTAGTATGCCTAATTTTAAATCTATTTTAAACGACCAAGTTCGGGTTTTTGCACATGTAATTGAAAATGAAGATTTAGAAAAGGTAAAATCTGACCCAGATGAACCATTGAACATCAGGTTCAGAATGGATCAAACTGATATAAAAATCCCAGTTTATATTGCTGACAATTTTGAAACCTCTATCAAGAATCCTGTTAGAATGTTTCAATTTTCAGATGAAACATCAGAAAATGATTCAAATGGAATTAAAGCTAAATTTTCAAGTGAAAATGATGCTTTATTGTCTGGACGTTTTGAATTTACATTTATTAAAAAAAATGACGGTAATTGGAATTCATTGTTTACACATAATGAAAAAGAAGCAAATAGTAAATTTCTAGTTCCAAAATCAAATTCAATCATAATAAATGATAATTATTTGTTTAATAATATTAGTAAAACAAAAAATAATCTTGGCATTTTAAATGTTGAAAAATTGCTTTTAGCAATTATGCCAGTTGATTGTCCAATAGAATTCCAAATTTCTATTTTCACCAGTGACGCCAAATGGGATTTGAATTCGTCAAAAAAACACTTTAACTATTTACTTAATAAACTAAAACAAACATTCAACTACCCTATTTTTCTTGAATTAATTATTTGGGATTCAGTTGAAAATCATAAAAGAATGTTAATCTCAAATTATTTTGTTGCCACCGCAGATAAAGGATTTGATATTTTTGATGAAAATGATAAGGTAAATGACACTAATGACATTTTAATTAGAAGGCTTTTTCACGATGTTAGACAACCGGGAGAAAGTCCATATTTGCAAAGTGTAAAGCGTTTGAATATACTCCGAAAAACCTATACTGATGCTAGAATGTATTGCTCTAATGCCCAACAAATGAAAGGTAAAATTTACCTAAGTTCTGACCTAGAAAGTAATACAAAAAATAGATTGTTAATTATATGATATTTAATCCTAGCTTATGGCTTAACTTTGACTCCGATTAAATGAGAAGGTTCAGTTTAAATCAAACGCAGTTTACTTTTGAATGATGCAACGCTCTAAACTTTTTAATCAGTTCAATGAAATATTTAGTTTATTATTTTGCCATAACCAGAAAAATCAATCAAGTATATATACCCTCTCTTTTTCTCGTCTTCTGTCCATTTATTTGCAAAAGGTCTTCCATTCAAAGCCGAAGGTATTCCGCCATTCATTAAAAATTCTTCGTCTGACCTAACCGTTTCTTCATAAGTATGAGCATAAGCAGAAGAAACAATGTATCCATTAATATCTCCTTCATTTGATAATTCTTCAGCAATAGATTTTCTAAGTTGTGCTACTTTTAGACCATTGACATAAGCTACTCGAAAATGATTTGCGCCAATAACTTCATTCTTTAACAAGACTTCATCACCAATTTTTACATTATTTTTAATTTTTTCAAAAGAACCTCTACCAAAATCACTTGCTCCCCAATACAATGTGAACTTATCTATTCCTTCATCAAATAGGATACCCATTTTCTCTTTTTCTTCTTCGGGATTAAAAATTTCAATTGGTTCAGGAATCGTATTATCAAGCGCGTTTTCTTTTTTCCACTTTATTACTATAAGCCTGTATTTTGCTCTCGTATAAGCAACGTAATAAAGTCTTCTTTCTTCTTCAAATACATCATCAATGCTTGGAATGGTTTCGCTTGTTGAATTCATTGCAAAATTTGACAGCGATGGTGGTATAAGGACGGCATCATATTCTATTCCTTTCACTTTATGCATAGTTGTCAACACAATTTCCCTTTTAAATCCATCATCAGTAATTTTATGTATGTTTTGCTGATAAAGTTTAGCAAATTGACCATCATCTTTTGATGACAATTCATTAATAAAATTTAACAAATCAAGGTAGATTGAGTTTTGATCCATTTCTTTTTGATAATCAAAAGCAATACATAAAAAAACATTCATTAAGTATTCATCCCAATTGGGTAATTCGCTAAATAGAGACTTTTTTAAATTCTTGAGAATAGAAAAGTAGTCTAGTGGTAAGTTTTCATCTACTTTACTTTTGATGTGGGATAAAAAGAAATAGAATTCTCTAGTTTTG
>CAMDAO010000022.1 GCA_945888595.1 Chryseobacterium gleum
CCTAAATAGGCACGTAGATAAAAGAAAACAAGTCCCGTTTTTTGATACATGATTATACCATAGTTGATAGGTGTGAAGTCTGGGGATGGAGTTTCAATTGGCTGATCTGCACCTATCATTGCCATCATTCGATAAGAAATATCTCCAGAATCATGGTGATCAAGGCCGTTTAAATGAAATCTACCATTTAATACCATATCAGAAAAACGAGTGTTGTCGGGATATTTTGTTTGTACATATCGAACTTCATCCAACGTATTCATGCCTTCATCCATCCAACCATGCACGCGTTCATTAGATCCCAAAATACCATAAAACCAGTTATGGCCAACTTCATGAACAATAACAACTTCTAACTCTTCTTTAGAACTCGTATTTCCAATAACCGTCACATTTGGATATTCCATTCCTCCACCAGCACTGATAGTGCCATCCACAGCTGTCACCTGATTATATGGATAATCTCCATTCCAGAGCGAATAATAATAGGTTCCATCGTTTATATATTCAATGGCATTTTTCCAAAATTCAGCATTTTTAGGCGTAAACATTGCCCAAGTTGTTACTTTTCTTTTTGATTGTGGTAACTCAACCTCTCCTTTTAAAACTTCAAAGCGTTTATCTGCAAACCAACCAAAATCATGCACATCTCTTTGAGTATATCGAATTGTTTTCATTTTAGAAGATGATTCTGGAAATGAAAATGAAGTTACTTGCTTCGTTGCACTTCCTAGTTCACCACTTTTAATTTTTAGTGCAGATTTAGCGGCTAAATCATTTAAGAAATCAATTTCAGATGTGGTTTGTAAGTCTCCAGTAGCTCCAACCACATAATTTTCAGGTAAAGTTATTGATACATCAAAAGATCCATATTCAGAATAAAATTCACCTTGATTCAAGTAAGGAATTGGATTCCATCCATTTTTATCATACACTGCTGGTTTTGGATACCATTGCGTAATTTGATATGATTGCCCAACATGTCCCAATCGGGAAATTTCACCGGATGGAATTTGCACGGTAAATGGTGTTGAAATAGTAATTCTACCCCCTGAAAATAAAGGAGTAGCAAGAAAAATTTTACAAATATCTAAGTGGACAGGATCAAATTCCCAAATCACTTTTTCTCCATTTACTCTAAAATCCAAATTATCAATCGATCCTTTAAGACTATCAGCTCCATATTTTAGAACTGTTTTATTTTCTTGCCATTGCTGCTTACCTAAAGCGGAATGCTCATTTTTATAGGCATTTGGCCATACATGTATATAGATAAAATCGAGTATCGCTGGAGAATTATTAACATATTCAAATTCTTCAAATGCAGTAATCTGATGTTTTGCATCATCTAAAGTCACATTGATTTTATAATTCACTTCTTGTTGCCAATAGTCCTGCGAAAATATAGGCGATGACAGTACAAGCAATAAGGCAACTAAAGTAATTTTATTCATAGAAAATTTTGAATTAATAAGATAGCAAAAATAAGATTATCAATCAAATAATCATTACACTTCAGTCGAAAACCATCTTGATCTTCGTCATTATTTTATAAACGGGGATATAACTAAATGAGTGAACTAATTTACATGAAAGAAACTACACTTGTAAATCAAAAATGAATAAAATTGTTTTTTTACTTTTCAATAACTACTCTTTGATGAAAAAGAATCGAATCATTTTCTATTTGTAGAAAATAAATTCCAGAGGATAAACTCTTAACATCTATTTGAGAAGCGGTCTTATTAGTCAACATTACAATTCCTTTCAAATCTACTAGTCGAATCGTTGAATTTTCGTATTTTGAATCAAAATCAATAAAAATTTCATCTTTAGCTGGATTAGGATAAATATTGAATGCTGAAACGTTAAAGTCTGAGATCCCAAGGTATCCATCCACACCATCACAATTTTCATCAATACCATTACCATTCACATCTGCAGCATTGTCATTAATCATAGGATTTGTATCATCACAATCAGAAGAATTTGCTACATACCCTATTACTGCCGAACATACTGTCATAGAATTTGATGAATTACCAAATCCGTCAGAGTCAAGGTCTTCATATACTACAACAGATGGAATTGTAATCAATGGATCCGAATCATCACAATCTGAATTATTTGAAACGTAACCTGAAGGAACAGAACACGCAACTTGATAAACAGTAGAATCACCAAAACCATCTACATCAGCATCTAAGTAATAAGTTGTATTTGCTATAGTTACCAATGGATCTGAATCATCACAATCTGTATTGCTGGCCACATAACCAGTTGGAGCGGTACACCCAATTGATTGAGAAAACACATCTCCAAAAATGTCCCCATCTTGATCTTGAAACCATACAGTGTTTGGATTTATTAAAGCATTTGCATCATCACAATCTTGATTATCGAGAACGTATCCCACAGGTAAACTGCATGCAGATGTCGTCGCTGAAGGGTCTCCATAGGAATCTCCGTCTGCGTCTGCATAATAAAGCTGCGGTGCAGCAGTATTTATTGTTCCAGTAACAGAAACATCATCATTTCGCCATGTCGTTGTTACATCGTTTAAAGAAGTCACATATAATCGAAAAGTTACTGCTTCAACATTTTGATGACTAGCAGGTAAAATGATCGTTGTCGGAGAAATAGTAGTACTAGAGGTTCCTGTGCCTAAATCAGTTGAGAATCCATCTACACTAGATCGAACATACCAAACGGGAATAGATGTAACAGCACTTGCTCTCTGCGAAAAAGTAAAATCAGTAAGTGATAAATTAAAACATGGATCTGCGGTTATCGTAAATTCATTGTATTCCAATAAATCGATCGTACTTGTCGTATTCCAACCTTGTTGGTTAAACACATTTGCCGTAGAATTACACAATGTGCCAGTTGAGAAAAAATCACTAAACGAAGCATTGGCAGGCTGCGTTGTTACTGATATATTTGTCTTAGGGCATACCGCTACTTCTGTAAATTCATAAAGCGCCAAAGTTTGACTAGTACCAATAAAAGCACAGAATACAACAAAAAATGTTATTGATAGTACCTTCATAATTGTCTTTTTTATTTACAAATATAATAAAATTTTAAAACAAACAATTAAAACAACTAATTAATTTTATAGTACTGATTATCAGTGCTTATAATCGATTAATTCGACTTCTAATGGGAATATTTTCACTGATTTCTCTTGATGCTGAAGTGCATCTAAGAAATCTTCTAATTGAGAAATTGACAGTTTTTTTCCGACCACTTTTTTGTCTTTATCTAGCACAAAAACGGTCGGAGTAGATATCACATCAAAATGCTCCGAGTAATTCAAGGATTCTATAGACGTATATTTAGGAACAAATTGAAGATAATCTTCTGTTGCAGCTTTAAATAATGAGTTAGTAATACCAACTGTAATAAACGTCAAATGATTGTCCTTCACGAAATCCTTCCATAGCTTAAAATCTTCCCCTACTGCTTTTGCTACAGAAAATATTTCAACATTTCTAGCCTTCAATTTTTTCTCATACAATTCTTGCAATTGAGGAGTTGAGGTTTTACAATGCCCACAGGTTGGCTCCCAAAAATAAAGAACGGTGTAATCTGCTTTTATATGGTAATAATCAACCCACTTTTGATCTGAAGTATCCCGAAGAGTTACATTTGGTGGTACCATCCCGAACAGTAATTTCTTTCGAATGGTAATCGTTTCGCACAATTCTTTTAATTTATCTTCTGGCACCCAATAAGCAGGAGACTTTCCTGATTTATTACTAGAACAGTAGTATTTATCTGCCATCATCACAAAAACATTTTCCATGCCCATAATCTTACTTTGCTCAAATGAAGAAGTAATCCAAGAAACGCAGGTTTGAAAAGCTTTCGATTTTGGGTCTAATTTGTCACACAGTAAAAATGAATACTTAATTACTGAATCCCAACATTGAACCATCATGGTGTTTCCAAAATAGGTCTCTAAACGAGAATGAAAAGAGGGAATGCTCACCATACGATCATCACTAAAATCAACATTGTCAAAATAATGATCTCGGTAATAATGGTAGGCAAACAGAGAATCTATTTGCTTCCCATGCACATCTTTAGGAGCTTCAGGAACCTCAATATCCATGCCTATCTTAATGATTTTAGAAACAAATAGATTTGGATTTTCTACAATAACTTTTTTCTGATAGGCGATAATATCTTTAGAAATCAATCCGTTTTTTTGCTGGAAAAACGTATAATTTTCACTGTCTGGTTTTAATTTAGAAAGGGTGTCATTATTAGCAGACAACTCTTCTCTTTTTACAGCAAGTAAATTCAAGTATTTATAAAAAACCTTATTTTCTTCCGATTTAATTATTTTCATACTTTTCACGAAATCTGGTCCTTCCGCTTCCATTTGAACTTCCTCCTTATTATAAATAAATTCAAAATATTTCTTCCCTGGAAGAAGTACAACAAGAATGCCATCCGTCTGTTTGGAACCATCAAATTCTACGAATTGGTTTTTTACATCGGCCGTATCTGCATAATACAAACCTTTACCTTCATATCGCAATAAGAAAACAGTTGTGTCTTTTTGACCACTAATTTTAAACTTTAATTTTTGCCCAAATGAAAAACAGGATAGCAAAAGGAATAATACTAAAGTAATTTTCATATGTTTTTTATAGTATTTTAAACGTAATATGTAATACGCCTATCAAATTTTATCACTGTTACTAAACGAATTAATTTCCATGCATTTGCTCATCTTCCTCTGGATCAGGAGGGAACAGTTTCACAGCATTTTTCTGATTTTGAAGTTTATCTAATAAATCTTCTAATTGTGAAATTGACAGTTGTTTTGCAATGATTTTCTTGTCTTTATCCAACACAAAAACTCGCGGCGTGGAAAAGATGTCGAAGGTAGTTTGATAGTTCAAAGATTCAATATTTGTATACTTTGGAACAAATTGTCTAGCATCTTCCATTGCTGCTTTAAACAAGGACTCAGTTACTCCAACATTGATAAAGGTTAATTTATTTTCAATAATAAATTTCTTCCATTTGCCAAAATCTTCACCAATAGCTTTACTTATCGCATATATTTCAATGTTTCTGTCTTTGAATTTCTTCACATACAACTCCTGTAATTTAGGTGTTGTTTTCTTGCAATGACCACATTCTGGATCCCAAAAATACAAAATAGTATAATCAGACTTTAAACCATACACGTCAATCCATTTAACATCAGAGGTATCCCGTAAAGAAATATTTGGTGGTTTAGCTCCCATCACGAGGTTTTTCTGAACGTTCACTTTTTCACACAATGCTTTCAATTTTTCTTCAGGCACCCAATGTGTTGGAGATTTCCCTTGGGGGTTTGTTGTGCAGTAATATCGATCGCCCATCATGACAAAAACTTTATCCATGCCCATGATATTACTTTTCTCAAACGTGGATGTAATCCATGAAACACAATATTCAAAAGTTTTCGTTTTTGGATCAATTCTATCACATAAAATAAATGCGTATTTGATAATCGAATCCCAGTGCTGAACCATCATCGTCTTGCCAAAATAAGTTTCCAATTTTGTGTGAAACAAAGGCGTATTAACAACTCGCCCATCGTTTAAATCAATATTATCAAAATAATGATCTCTATAATAATGATACGCAAAAAGAGAATCTATCTGTTTTCCATTCGCATCTTTCGGGGCAGCTGGTACGGTAATCTCCATTCCCATTTTCACCACTTTAGCAACAAATTTAGACGCGTTTACAGCGATTAAATTTGTTTGATAAGCAAGTACTTCTTTTGAAACAGCATCCATTTTCACTGTTAATTCTTTGAAAGCAGGATCCTCTTTTTTCAACTTAGAACGTTCATCAGAAATTTTATTTGCTTCCGCTCTTTTTACATTTAAGAATTTCAAATAATCAATAAAAACTTTATTTTCTTCCGATTTTTTCACCTTCATTGCATTCACAAAATCGGGACCTGTCGTTTCTAATTGTACGTCCTCATTGTTATAAATGAATTCAAAATATTTCTGTTGAGGAAGTAAAAGAGCAAAAATACCAGGCATCTGAGGTGCTGCATCAAATTCAACTACTCCTCCTTTTATTTCAGCAGTATCCGCATAAAACAACCCTTTACCATAATATTTCACTAAAAAAACAGTAGTATCTTTTTGACCAATTACTTTAAATTTCATTTTTTGACCGTAAGAAAAGGTCGATAACAAAAGTGTCAGTAAGAATAAAATTTTCATATTTAATTTAAATTTGTAATTTATAATTGTCCTAATTCAAGATAGACGTATCAAAAATAAGAAAGAAATAGATTTTAACATTTATTTAACTATTAAAATTGTTTAAAAATTTCCCTTTTTGCCGTATTGAAACTTGCTAGTGAGAAAAGGATATAGGCAATTAGTAATGAAATTAAACTGACGTACGTTATTTTTGTGTCAATGTAGAGTCCTCCAGAAGCAAACATTTCGTCTAAAAAATATTTAAAGATAAAAAACACAACCAACGCTAACAGGGATACAATTCCAAATATTTTCACGAAATAAACAAAAAACCTCCTGATAATAACTTTTGGGCTGTACCCTATTCTCAAAAGTGTGCGCACTTCATATGCATTTTTAGACATTAATAATTGCATGTATTGCAGAAGAACCAAGCCTGAAGCTAAAACTGCGATAATCGAAATCCCTAAAACAACAACAAATAAGGTTCCCACCACACTTTTTAATCTTCCTACTATCATTTGTGCATTTTTAGATTCCAATCCTCGCTTATTTAAAAGATCTTCAACTAATCCAAATTCACTTTCTTTCCCAGAAATTATAATTTGTGTAATTTTTTGCTCGGTTCCATCCGAATATTTATCATTTCCAAATTTCATAAAAGATGCTGGAACTAATAAAGAACTGACTTCATTCGTAAAACCAATAATACGAGCATTCACCCGTTCCATTCCTGCCCCGTTCCAAATCTTAAATTTAAACTTAACTTGCTTCGCCAAATCATCTGAAATTTGAGGTATTCCGCTTGCGCTCATAAACGTATTGAGCATCACTAGAAACTCTCGAGGCATAATCATAGGCACAAATTCATCCCCTTCACTCCAATGCCATTGGTCCGTTTTTACATCTAAAAATCTTTGATCAACAGTTTGAATAAAAACATCTGTTCTGAAATAAGGAACCAAAGGATCTGAAGTCTCAAAAGAAACATCAAAATTATTGCTAATTACTGGTTGCACCTCAACAATAAAAGGTTCCTTCTCTATTTTCATCAATTCTCGTGCAGAAAAATCAGTTTTAGATAAATTCAAACTACTGGAATTCGTTACTTTCTTTTGTACAATAATTGTGTTAGGGCCAAAAACATCCGTACCCTTTCCGAATTCATTCACCTTAATAATATAATGAATGGAAGTAATTAGAAAAGTAATTCCCATGAATGCTCCAAACACAGCAATTATCAATTGTTTTTTATCCTGATTCTTAAATAAAAGTTTATCTAACATGGCTCAAAGTTTAAGTTCTTGATCATACTGATATCCGTGATTATCTCCTAGCGTTGTCAAAACAAAACCGGCACTCAATTCTTTGCATCGAGAATCAATCATTTCAATACATTTTTTTGCATTGTCAATATCCAAATGAGAAAATGGTTCATCCATTATTAGCCATTCGAAGGGTTGAAGTAGTCCTCTGATAATTGCCACTCGTTGCTGCTGCCCCATTGAAAGTAATCCACATTTTTGATTCCATTTATCCTCAATTTCCAGTTTTTCGAGCATTTGCAGCATTTCCTTCTCTGAATAAAGATTGGTTAGATCATTTTTAAGAATTAAATTTTCAGCCACCGATAAACTAGGAAACAATTGAAGATCTTGGTAAATAACTGAAATTTTATCCTGACGAATCTTTGTCCAATCGATTGGGGAAAATTCTTTTATCTCTTGACCATTAAAGGTAATTAACCCTTGATAATCTGAACGTAACCCAATAACAAGCATTGTAAAAGTGGATTTCCCTTTTCCGCTTGATGCATTCAGCAGAATATGCTGACCTGCTTTTAATTCTGTGTTTTTTCCCCAAATAGAATCTACTCCATGTTGAATAGAAGCAAGAGGCACTGGGATTACATTATTGAGAATTATTTCCATTTTATCTTTGTTTGAGACTCGATTTTTCAAGAATCATTCCAAAAATAGAATAAAGCTTTAAACTATCAGAAAAACAATCCAGATAAAAAATAATATTTTGATTAGCAATACATTATCTTACTGATAAATCTATGTCATTTACCATCTCAATTGCAGAGCGATCTGAAAGCCAGGCAGCATCTGGATGCCTTCGAAACCAAGTTAACTGTCTCTTTGCATATCTTCGCGTATTCTGTTTTATCAATTCAATAGCTTCGTTAAGTGAAATATTACCTTCTAAATAGGCAAACAACTCAGAATATCCAACTGTTTTTAAAGTCGACAGATGTTTTAGGGATCTTACGGATTTCACCTCATCTATTAAACCATTTTCAAGCATTCGATCGACCCTCCGATTTATACGTTCATATAATACGTCTCTAGGCAAATCTATCACATACCGTTTGACATCAAAGAATAATTCTTTCTTGGTGTTTTTTCTCAATTTTGAAAATGGTTCACCTGTTAATCGAATCGCCTCTATTGCCCTGATTATGCGCATAGGATTCTCTTTGTCAACTTCATTATAAAAATCAAGATCTTTCTCTTTGAGTTCGGCTAGAAGTTCTTCCAAGCCTTTCGTTTTCCATTGAATCGTTAATTCTGATTTTAACGCATCATTTTTAGGAATCTCATCTAAACCAATGCAAACAGCATCGATAAACATTCCTGAACCTCCTACCATAATAATTTTATCATGGTTATTAAATTCAATTCCTAACACATTTTGTACTTCCTTTGCGTAAGCTGCAGAGGTAATTTCATCCTGAAGGAAATGTGAATCGATAAAATAATGAAAAACTCCATCTTGCTCTTCTAAACTAGGTTTAGCTGTTCCAATTGTAAGTTCTTTATAAAACTGCCTAGAATCCGCGGAAATAATAATGGTTTTCCATCTTTTTGCTAATTGTATCGCTAAAGCAGTTTTTCCGCTCGCTGTTGGGCCTTCGATTACAATCAGTTGTTTCTTGGGATCTATACGAATGGGAATCTTTGACACTATCTTTTATTTAATCAATCTCAATGAAACATGGATGACCACATTTCATATCGACTCATAATTTCTCGCACATATCGATGAGTTACCGTTCCTTTAGCTGCGCCACTTTCCACAACGTCATCTCGATAAAATTCCTTTTTGGACAAATTAAGCATCATTACTTCCACATTATCATCCCAAACATTTGGATTTAATCCGTGTTTCTCTGCTAAACGTCTTGCGTCAGCCACATGACTTCTTCCAGAATTATAAGTCGCTATTGTGAACTTCTGTCTCTGAACTTTATCAGGAATCACGGACCAAGAAATATAATCATCACTCAATTTACGCATCCCTCCCATTATTTGTACTTGGGGCGTTGAATAAGGGAAAACACCATACACAGGTCCTGTGCCAGGCATAAATTGCATCATGCTATAGGCCCCACCAAAGGAAACAACATTGGGGTTAAATTTTGATTCTTGATACGATAACGAAGCCAGTAATCTCCAATCCCATCCATATTTTTTTGCCGCTGTTTTAAAGTAATCATCATAGATTGATAATTCACCTTTTCTCAAACTTTTAAATTCCGTTTTAACCCCTTGTGAAACTTGAGCTAAATCGTAATATTTATGTTTTATATATTTAAAAGCTGTTTTTCTCATGAAAATATCTAACCATTTATCCAATCGAATTTTTAATAAGGGACTGGCTTTTCTTAATCCAAATGCAATTTTTTGCTTTACAGAAAGATCTAAGTCAACGTCAATATTGTCATAAAATCGTAAGTTAATGCGCGCTAAATTAGCTTCAGCTACGGTATAATCAATCATTCCTTCCGAAACCATTTCAATTAATTCTTCGGCTCCAATTTGACCATTTTCTTCCATAATAAAAATTGTATCACCGATCTCTTCTTGTAAATTTACAAGTCTTTGATAGTAACTAGAATTTCTCCAAACATGAATCTTTTTCTGGAATAGTTGTGAAGGATCTACCAGCATCTTTTCTTTCATCTGGTACGCTTTCATTTTTTCCCAATTCTTAGGTTTTCGTTGAATTAGAACCTGACTTGTTCTCATGATAGGTAATGAAAATTCAATTGCCTTGCAGCGCTCTTTTGTTACGGCATAATTACATGCAATAATATCCGCTTCACCTTCATTTAATTTCTCAGTAATTTCATCTAAGTCATCAATAATTTTCACCTCTAATTCAACTCCTATTTCGTTGGCAAATTCTTTTAGAATTTCATATTCAAATCCCATTTTCTTTCCTCGATAAATAAAAAATGAAGTAGAGCTGTTTTCTGCGAGAACTGTTAATTTTCCTTTTTTTAGAATTTCGGGTAAATCAAAACGAACAGAATTTGTGTTCAAAGAATTAGCATCTATGTTATCTGCTGACCTAAAGCTATTATATATGACAGAGGAAATTAGCAGAATCACTAAAACATAAATTGTTTTAATTCTATTTTTTACTAAAATGAAATTTAATAGCTCATTTAATCTCTGCATCCACTAATCTTTGAATAATAGGTTTTTATATCACTAGTTAAATCTCCTACGATGAATACTTAATTAAGTTTCACAAATCAAAATTTTTCAATCATTGATCTAAAGTTACGAAAGAAAATAAAAAATTGTATTTTTACTCTAAAATTAATATCCATGAGAATACTTATTCTGTTTAGTTTTCTAACTATTTCAAAAATAACCTTGTCACAATTATGGTTTGACTTAGGTGTAAAAGGAGGAATAGGTGCAGGATTTTTAATTAATAAAACCATTTCAACAGATGCTAGACTTAGTTCAACTCCAGGCTTAAATAATTTTATGGGCGGAAAAATTGGAATTAATTTTGGGAAATACCATTCTATCACAATTGACGGGGCATTTGCAAATAACCAGTATGCGTTTTTACAAACAGGATTTTTACAATCAAAAGAAGTATATCGTTATTCTATTAATTATTCAGCGATAACAATTGCTCCACTTTACAGAAAAACAAGTGATGCTCAGTACTTAGAAATTGGTCCAGAATTTTCATTTTATAAGAAGGGAGAAGTGATTGATCAAGTAAACCCAACTTCTTTAGGACCGATTGAAGCAAATAATGTTATTAATAAAAACTTAACAGGCCTAGTTTTTGGATTTGGCGGATACATCATTGGAAACGAAACAATCGCTTTATCCATGGGTTTAAGAGCTCATTATACGTTTAGTAACCTGACTTCTCCTGCGTATTCCTCTACTAATTATCCATTGGTGAACTATGGAGACATTACAACCTCTTCAAAAACAAATACAATAGCGGTGCAAGTATTATTTGAATTGAATTATTCACTAGGACAAATTGCACATGCATCCTGTGGGAAAAGAACTGCTTTTATATTTTTCTAAAAAACAATTGAGCATCTTTCATGTACTCATAAAAAGCCATTTCAATTTCCTTATGATGTTTTTCAAAAACGACAACACCTTCTTTTAATTTATTATCAAAGGAAATACGATTTGAAACAGATACACATGATTTTTCTAACCCATACAAAGATTGATAATGAAAAAGCCAATTTTTCTCTTTCATTTTGGCTAACATTAATTGAAAATCAGCCGTATAAAATTCAATTGAAGGATCAATAGAATTATAAAAGTTTTCTAAAAATTTTTCAAGCCTTTGGGAATGAAAAAGATTCCAATTTTTAGCCAATAAATGATCAAAATAAAGATCCACGGCAATAGAAGCGACTTTAGGCAAAGGTTCGTACAAAATGTGAAGCAACTTGCTGACCGAAGGATGGTGATCAATGTAATGATCAATTTTTCGGTGTAAAGTGATCCCTTCTTGAATTTTTAATGAATATCTACGTAGATCTTTACCCTTTACAAAATCACCAAATAAGTTGGCTTGCATTAGCGCTAAATCATCATGTGAAAAATAGAGATGTCCTAGAAAATTCATATGTGTATCCTTTTATAGAGTCGTTCAGCCCTTTTACGATATCGGGTTGTGTTTTAAAAGCCACTAGCGCGTTTCACTGATTGCTTGAAGAATAATAGTTGCCGCTTTTCTAATTTCAGCTTCTGTAATGGTCAGAGGTGGCGATAATCTAAAACTATATGGATGAGATAAAAACCAAAAACTAATTAGTCCTAACTCCAAACATCTTTTCACCACTTTTTCCACTCTTTCAAATGATTCCATGTCAAAAGCGAACATTTGACCAATTCTTCTCACTTCAATAATTTCTGGATCACTTTTAATTAGCTTTTCTAACAATTCTCCCAAACGGTTCACTTCTGAAAAATTGATTTCTTCCTTAAACACTTCTAAACAAGCATTTGCCGCAGCGCAAATTACTGGATGTCCACCAAAAGTAGTAATGTGACCTAACATTGGATTATACGTGAACTCAAATAAATTTTCCTTCGAAGAAACGATCGCTCCTATCGGCATTCCTCCTCCTAATGCTTTACCCAAGGTTAAAATATCAGGAATTACTTCAAAGTGTTCAAAAGCAAACATTTTTCCAGTTCGACCCATTCCACATTGAATTTCGTCAAAGATTAACAAAGCACCTACTTCATTACACCTTTCCCTGAGTGCTTTTAGAAAAAACTTATCAGGAATTCTTACTCCCGCATCTCCTTGAATCGTTTCAATTATAACACCCGCTGTTAATGTGGTAATAAATTGTAAATCATCTATCGAGTTAAATTGAAGAAAACGGACATCAGGCAATAATGGGCGAAAAGCTTGTTTTTTTATTTCATTTCCAGAAACAGACAAAGAACCATGAGTTGAGCCATGATAGGCACCTCTGAAGGAAACTAATTCTGTTCTACCGGTTACCCTTTTTACCAATTTCAATGCCGCCTCATTAGCTTCCGTGCCTGAATTAACTGTGTAAACGCAATTCAAGGATGCAGGTAGAAAAGAGGTTAGATTTTTAGAGAAATTTAATTGAGAATCTTGGATAAATTCGCCATAGACCATTACATGTAAAAACTTATCTATTTGAAGTTTCATGGCATCAGCTACTTTTGGATGACAATGCCCTATATTATTGACAGCAACACCCGCAATCATGTCCATATATGATTTATTCTCTTTATCATATATATAAATTCCTTCGGCCCGATCCACATCAATTAAAAATGGATGCTGGTTCGTCTGACCTTGAAATTCTAAAAAGGTATTTTCTCTGTTCATTTATTTTTTATGCAACAACTGCCTTGAGCTTTACTTTTAGCAAGTGGTATTGTGTCCGATTTTTTGAAAAATGGAAAAAATTCAAGACTTGAAAATGAGACTACTATTAACAAGCACTTTTCAGAAATTCTATGCTTAAAGCTCTGCTAAATATCTATTTTCTTTTGATCACCTTTAAAACGGCATCAACAACATTTTGAGTATCAATTCCATATTTAGTCATCAATTCCATAGGAGCTCCACTCTCTCCAAAAGTATCATTCACCCCAACATATTCTTGCGGAACTAATAAATTCTGAATCAAAACTTGCGCTATTGAATCTCCAAGTCCACCATTAATCATATGTTCCTCAGCTGTTACAATGCATCTTGTTTTTGAAATTGACTTTAAGACCGCTTGAACATCCAAAGGTTT
The DNA here is from genome assembly GCA_945888595.1 of Chryseobacterium gleum. Lineage (GTDB taxonomy): Bacteria > Bacteroidota > Bacteroidia > Flavobacteriales_D > Crocinitomicaceae > CAIUKX01. Next base: position 13,810 of record CAMDAO010000022.1, read on the forward strand.
AATCGTATGCATATTTATTAATTCAACTGAAATCCCTTTCTCTTCTAAAATTCGAGCAGCCTCAATAGATTTCCAAACAAGATGACCACAAGCAATTACAGTCACATCCGTTCCTTCAATAAGAACATCCGCTTTTCCAACAATAAATTCAGCATCTTCTTTAATGAAAATTGGCATAACTGGTCTACCAAATCGAAGATAAACAGGACCTTCATATGCCGCGATTGCCATAGTAGCTTGTTTTGTTTGATTAAAGTCACATGGAACAATTACGGTCATATTCGGTAACATTTTCATCATCCCAATATCCTCAAGAATTTGATGAGTAGCGCCATCTTCACCTAAAGTTACACCAGCATGAGATGCACATATTTTTACGTTTTTCTTTGAATATGCTACTGATTGACGAATTTGATCATACACTCTACCAGTAGAAAAAACCGCAAAAGTTCCAGTAAAAGGTATTTTTCCTCCAACTGTCATTCCAGCAGCCATACCAATCATATTCGCCTCAGCAATTCCTGTTTGAAAAAATCTTTCAGGAGCCTCCGCTTTAAAAGCATCCATTTTTAAAGATCCAATTAAGTCGGCGCATAAAGCAACAACATCCTTATTTGTTTTTGCTAATTCTAATAATCCCTCTCCAAATCCAGAGCGAGTGTCTTTATTTCCTGTTACAACTATGTCAATCATGATCTTTATTTATAAATTTATAGAGGATGTTTTATTTGAAGTTATTCTAAATTCGCGTTGAATTGTATTTAAAGTTGATTTGATGTTTTTCTGTCTACATACTAAAAGGTAATTACCCGGTTGAAGTTGCCATTGACCAGACTTGGCATTTGGGTCTATATCGCAAACCCATTCTAATGCACCATTTTCTCTTTTAATAAAAATCTGACCAGCAATTAAATTACTTAATTTATAGCTAAAATAACCCGGAGCCTCAATGTCAACATAACTAACAGTACTTTGCTTCACATCAACAGTGACATACGAGCGGGGAAGCGTCAATACTTCTAGTTTATATTTGCCAACCAAATATTTACTAGACACATTCATATGCTGAACATTTAAAGTAGTACTCGAACCATCTTGCATGACCCTTGATTCGATTTGAAATGGTTTCGCAGCATTTAAAAACCTAACATCTATATAACCTTGCGGCGCATCAACAATGATCGTGTTATGAATATTTCTTTGAATTGAAATTCCAAATTTTTCAACTTTAGGCACTGTATTCACAATTAAATCATACTTTATATCCGGATTTAATATTAATGTATCTGGATTACCAAACCTATTGAGAGTATGCGTAAAAGTATATTTAAGTTCTTTCGTTTTTTCATCATATAGAAACATCGTCACATCCGTCTCCTTTGGGTTTTTATTGATATCATTCAAATTAATTTGAACGGTAGTATTGGTAAGCACCTTGGAAATCACATTGTTTAACACATTTTCAAAAGCATCTTTTGTTTCCGCTTCAGAATAAGTCCCAATACAATTAAATTTATTTAGATAGGATAAATCCATTCCTAAACCAATGACAAAAGGAGTAACTTTCACCCCTTTATCCTTTAATTTCTTGGCAATAACGCAAGGATCATTATCACAAGCTTCTATTCCATCAGTGATTAAAATAATAACATTTCTCGAGGTAGAATCAGGAAAATCTGCAGCTGCAGCTTCTAAGGAACGAGCGATGGGAGTCGTACCCTTTGCTTCAATCGATTTGATTCTATATTTAACCTTTAAAAAATTATCAGGACCAAAAGGAACTTCTAATTTAGTGTCATTACAATCCTGATACGTTGCTGTAATAGGAGATTGATGGCCATAAACACGTAAAGCAATTTCTAAATTAGGAGTACCTTCAAGGTTGTTTACCGCTTGGGCTAACAATTCTTTTGCCGCTTGAATCCTCGTTTGATCATTGGTCCACTTAGCATTCATGCTGTTTGAAGCATCAAGAATAAATAAGATGCGTGTCAATTTTTGCCCATACGATAATGAACTTAAAAATACAACCGCTATGAATAGAATTCTTTTCAATTAATAATCTCCCAAGGTTTCTGCTAACTGATTTAAAGCTAATTTTAATTGCTCTTCATTTGGTGCAACGCCATGCCATTTATGAGATCCCATCATATAATCAACACCTTGTCCCATTTCAGTTTTCATAATAATAACAATTGGTTTTCCATTTCCTGTCAAAGACTTCGCTTTATTTACTACCGATTTAACTTCATCGATATTGTGTCCATCCATTTCTAAAACTTCCCAACCAAAAGCTTGCCATTTTTGCGAAAGATTTCCCAAAGACAAAACATCATCCGTATTTCCATCGATTTGGCGGCCATTAAAATCAATCGTTGAAATAATATTGTCCACCTTGTTTGCGCTCGCATACATGGCTGCTTCCCAAATTTGTCCTTCTTGCAATTCACCATCGCCATGCAACGTATAAACAAGTGAAGAATCACCATTCAATTTTTTTGTTTGACACGTACCAAGAGCATTTGAAAGCCCTTGTCCTAAAGACCCTGAAGCCATTCTGACACCAGGTAATTTTTTATCTGTAGCAGGATGACCTTGCAAACGCGAGCCAATTTTTCTAAAAGTCGCTAATTCAGCAACAGGAAAATATCCAGATCGAGCCAAAACACTATAAAAAACAGGTGAAATATGACCATTTGATAAGTAAAATACATCCTCATTAATCGCATTCATTGAAAAATCAGCAGAATTATGCTTCATGATATCAAAATACAAAACGGTTAAAAAATCAGCGCAACCAAGAGATCCGCCAGGATGACCAGAATTTACGGCTGATACCATTCTTACAATATCTCTTCTAACTTGAGAAGCTACTTTCTTTAATTCTGAAGTTTCCATTTTACCCTATTTTCTTAATTTATTCAAGTACAAATTTAGTTTATTTTTTAATTTTTATTTAAATTAAGTAAAGTATTAATACTTTTGATGCAACTTTGACCTTGATTACAGCGTCATCAGTGTAACATTCTCTATTTTATAATTATGATAAAAAAATTAGCTATTGTCTTTTTCTGTTTTTTTTCGACGATTTCCTATAGTCAAAAAACATTAAATTTGGATGAATTACTTTCGGTAAAGTATTCAAAAAAAGAAATAAAAACTTTAAAAAATTCAAATAGTATCCTGTATAACAGCTATTTGAAATCCTTCACTAAAGGAATTGTATTCACTCCTTATAGTGAAAAATTAAAAGCAAAAGGAAACAAAATTGAGTCATTAAATATCACTCATGCGGAAGTTTCTACATTTAATTATTTGGCTCATAACTTAGAATTAAAAGATACTACTCAATATTTTATCATCAATGATGGTACTACGCTTTTGATTATAAAAGGTATTCAAGAATTAAATACAATTAAATAAATTAGGTATGTTAAAAATTATTTATTCGTTCACAATCTTCATTTTATTTACCACTATTTCTTTTGGACAATTAAACATGTCCTCACCTAATAATGGTGTTACAAATCCTATACTTTGTTCGTCCTACTTGCTAGCAGATGCAAACTTTTTCGATAACGGCTTGTCAACTGTAAGTTCCACCAACTATCTAAACAATTTCAACGATACGATAACCATATGTCCAGATTTAATAACCAACGGAAAAATTACTTTTTCATCAATTATTGCGACCGGTTACATTTGGAATATTGACGCATCCGATACGTTATATGTATTTGACGGTTCTAGTGTAAGTGCACCTTTGGTTGCTGCGATTAACAGTGCGACGAATCCATTGGGATATACTTATACTTCAAGTTATATTAATCCAACGGGCTGTTTAACATTTGTGTTCCATTCAAATGCATCGGTGAACAATATTGGGTGGGCTGCAAACATCATGTGTGTTTCTCCTCCTCAACCTATAGAAATGAACATACATGCCTATGTCAATAGTTCTACAATTGATGCTTTGCTGACCGACTCATTGTTTGTAGATATTTGTTTAGGAGATACTGTAACATTAACTATTGATCCGCAGTATCCAAACTCTTTAGAAAGTAACGGATATGGCTATTCTCAAACAGATGCGAACGTTAGTTCTTTGTGGGCTTGGACAACAGGAGAAACATTTGCATCCGTGGATACTGTTCAATATATCGCAACAAGCAGCAGCGGATTTATTTCGACTATAAAATTGACTGATATTTACCCTTACGTTTGGTCGAGGGATGTATATATTCGCGTGGGAACTATCCCTAATTTTGGAGGACTATCGGTCACTCCAGATACCGTTTGTTTGGGAGAGCAAGTAGTATTATATGGTGGTTTTGATTCCATTGCAAATATTAATTACGGTTTTACGATTCCTGAAGGTGTTATTGCGATAGGTGGTTCAGTTGCAGGAATAACCTATCTTCCAGATGGAACTGGATTAAGTTATACGTCGACCATAAGTATTGGGGGATTTGCTCCTGGACAAGCATTAACTAGTTCATGCAGTTTACAATCTATTTGTTTGGAAATGGAACACTCTTATATCGGTGATTTATCAGCGACGATAACCTGCCCAAATGGAACCGTAGCTAGTCTTTTTGACTCGTATACAAATTTTAATGATAACGTGTACTTAGGAGAGCCAAATGAAAGTGATGGCCCAATACCTGGAATTGGATATGATTATTGTTTTACAGATGGTGCTGCTGCTACTATGTGGACGGTGCACGATGCTCCTGGTGGACCAGTATCAGTCCCAAGTCCACCTGCACCGAGTGGGTCAACAACCATGCCTGCAGGGCCGTATCAGCCAGAAAGTAATTTTTTGTCTACCTTAGCAGGATGTCCACTTAATGGTCCATGGACAATTACGGTTACCGATCATCAAGCAATTGACAATGGATATATTTTTAATTGGTCACTTAACTTTGCTGCTTGTAATTATGCTGCAAGTGATTCATTAACCTATCAAAATTACCCTGTTTCTGGCGGGTATATAGATGTGTCTCCCATCTTATCATCTACGACTAGTACAACAGTCACTATACCTCTAATTCACGGAGATAATCCATACATTTTTGAAATTATCGATGATTTTGGATGCCCACATGATACTACAATCAATGCATTTGTGCATTATGTAGACATTCTTGAATCTGATACTATTTGTTCGGTTGGATCATTAACCATGACAACTAATTTTTCAGATCAAGCAGGTGTTTGGAGTTTCTATGGTTCACCAGGAACGCCGGTATTTACTTCAAGTACAAATGTTAACACAACAGTTACCTTTCCGACTCCTGGCGTTTATCATCTTGTTTATTCAACGACAACGTGTCTTACTGCAGATACTGCGACTATTTACTATTTTGGATATGTTCCTTTTGACTTAAACAGTCCATTCTTTGTATGTCCAGCTGATAATAAACTTTTTACCATAGGAGACAGTCTTCAATTTGCTTCCGTGGATTGGAATTTAGGCATTCCTGCTCAAGACACGTTATTCAGTAATCAGATAGGAATTGGCACGTATACGATTAATGCAATAGGCAATAATAGCTGTGCTTACGACACAACTTTCACTATTACTTCGCAACCACCAGTTGTATTAAATTATTTCTCAGCCGTATGTTACGACACGATGGAAATGAATTTAAATGTAGGGCCTAGTTTGACAGGACAATGGAGCTATATTCCACCAAACGCTTCTAGTTCGGCCGTTTTTAGAAATATTGATTCATTAAATACAGGTGTTAAAATTTATGGGTATGGAACGTATCAATTCATTTTTACAGAACCAGTGTGCCTAGATGATGATACACTCACCGTTACTTTTACCCCCGGCGTCTATTTCAATCTAGAAGACTCTCTAAAACTTTGTTTAGGAAATGTGCAAACATTATCTCCTGAAATACTATTATCTGACTACGTTTCATCAATGTTATGGAGCACTGGAGAAACAGAACCAACCATTAATGTTACCGCTGAAGGAAATTACATTTTCACAATTTCAAATATTTGCGAAACCATGACGGATTCGGTATACATTACGGTAAAAAATTGTGATATTGAAATGCCAAATGTTTTTTCTCCAAATGGAGATGGAATAAATGATTTATATCATATCAAAGGTGATGATGAAATATTCAAAGAGTTCCACATTGTAATTTTAAATAGATGGGGGAATGTCATAAATGAATATAATAATCCATCTGGTACTTGGAATGGAACAGATAATTCTGGAAACTACGTCAAGACGGGCGTTTATTTCTACAAAGTTGATTCTGTTACTCTTCAAGATGAAGTCTTAGAAAAAGAAGGTTTCATCCACGTGGTGTATTAAAAAAATTAAGCAACTATATGTAAAAAAAGGGGCTGTCTCAAAAGGACAGCCCCTTTTTTTTTTGAACCATAAGAGAAAGTATACTTTCGAATACCGAAGGGAAGGATTACAAGGACATATAAGGTACTTGATAAAGCGAATTAACAAATTGTAAATCAACCACACAGATATTTTTTTTACTTTTTCATATATACACTTACATTGTTAATTTTTAAATAAATTACGATTTTTGAGACAGCCTCTTTTTGTTAGAAATTTAAAAATTTACTTTTTTCATATAGATAAGTTATATACCTTTATAGCATAAGCAAGATTACTAAAAGAGAATACAAATGGAAAAAATAGGTGTTAACGGATTTGGAAGAATTGGAAGATATTTTACGCGGTTGAGTCTGCTTCGAGATGATATTAATGTAGCTGTTGTTAATGATTTATCAGATATAAAAACATTAGCTCATTTGCTAAAATATGACAGTGTTCATGGGAAACTAAATCTTGATTTTGAGATAAAAGGCAATACTTTACATTTTTCAAACGGTAAAAAAATTATTTTTACGAATGAAAAAAATCCAGAGTCAATTCCTTGGGCGCGTCACAATGTTGGAATTGTTATTGAGTCGACAGGTTTATTTTTAAGTAAAGTTGATGCAGGGAGACATTTACAAGGAGGCGCGAAAAAAGTAATTATCTCTGCACCAGGAAAAGGTGAAGATTTAAAAACAGTCGTACTTGGGGTAAATGATCATTTATTGGATGATACTGATCTAATTCTTTCCAACGCCTCTTGTACAACAAATTCAGCGGCACCGCTTCTGAAAGTATTATTGAAAATGTGTGAAATTGAAAATGCGTATATCACAACTGTACATAGTTATACATCTGATCAAAGGGTGCATGATGCGCCACACTCTGACTTGAGAAGAGCTCGGGCAGCTGCTATCTCAATTGTACCAACTAGCACTGGGGCAGCAGGAGCATTGATAAAAATCTTCCCCCAATTAGAAGGAAGAATGAATGGGAATGCATTTCGGGTGCCTGTGCCAGATGGATCAATGACTGACTTAACTTTGGTTGTAAAAAACCCACCTACAGCAGAAGATATAAATACTGCTATGAAAATAGCATCTGAAGGCGAACTAAAAGGTATTTTAAGATATACCGAAGACCCAATTGTATCTGTCGACATTATAGGCGATCCAAATAGCTGCATTTTTGACTCGGAATTAACGAGCGTAACCGGCACTTTAATCAAAGTTATTGGATGGTACGACAATGAAGCAGGCTACTCTAATCGCCTTATTGATCTCGTAAAAAAAATACAATAAGTATTCAAGTAGTATTTGATGTTTCTTTAACGATAATTATATAATTTCTTAAGCAATTCAGGGTTTTAGTATCCATGCATTGGGAAATGAACCTTTCAAAGATTTTTGTCCAGATTTAGCATCATCAATATTGGAATAATTAGCAATTGTAACATAGAACTTCCCATTATTACTTGCTGTCGAAGCCTCTTTTTGACCTTCCGCTATTAATTTATCAACTGCACGATCAGCATTTTTTCTATCCGAGAATGATCCTACGATAATATAAAACGATTGCTTCACATCCAAGGGTTCATCTCTTTTTGATGATTTAGAATCCATTGGTTGTTCCTCAACAACATCTTCTTTTAGTCTTAGCTCGGGCGTTGTTTCCGAGATAACTTCTTCTGGACTTTCAATTAACTCTTTCCCTTCCGCTGTATCGCTTTCACTAGGTTTTGTTTTGTCTAATTCCATTTTTTTTATGAGATCTTCTTCACTTTTTGCAGTGTCAGAATTAGACAAGAAAGGTATAAACTGTCTTACATTTTTAAAATTTATACCAACAGATATTCCTCCAGCTGCAACTAGGACAATGAAGAATAAAATAACAAAAAAGCCAACACCTCTTTTCTTTTTTACTGTCACGACATTCGATTCAGGTATTTCCTCCTCTTCTTTTTCTCCATTCTCTATTTCAGCAGGCAATGTCTCTTCTATGAAATTTTCTTCAACAACTACCTCTTCTTCTGAAGGTTCTTCTTCTAATTCTTTTTCTTTTAACTCGGTGTTTGAAGATGAAATAATTTCTTCATCATCAGAATTTTCACAATTATCATCGACTACAACATCAACAACAAGTTCTTCTTCGTTCGCATCATTTGTAATTTCATTTTCTAGAACAATCGACTCATCAGAAACCAAATCATCCATAACCTTTTCTTCTTCATGAATGTTGGTTAAGTCAACTATTTCTTCATGAAGATCTGAATTTTCATTTTCTATTGAAGTTATACTAGAACGATTTTCAAAACAAAGATCACCATTGTTATCCTTCGAAAAGAGACCAACTCCATTTAGCAAGTATTCCCCTTCTAAAGCAATTCTATTTAAAATATTTTCAACATAGCTTGAAATTTGGCTTTTGGCCTCATCGTTATCAATACTACCCTTCTCAGAAATGTAGGCAGATAATTTTCCATCATCGTATTTTAAATAAGACATAAACATTACCTCACCTGTCTTATCATTGGTAATAGTCAATGCACCTAATCCTGGGATAATAATCGTATTAACCTCTTTTAGTATCTGTTGCAAATATTTTTCCATAATATGTAGTCTGCGTTTTTGAAGTACATTTTTATGTTAATAGTACGAAATTTTATTGAAAAAGTTCAGAAAAATGAAAACTTTCATTTAGACGAACTCCTTTTTCAGTTTGTAATACCGTGCAACACTCATTAAAACTGTCATGCTCTAAGAATAATACATATTCTCTTTCACTGGCCAAATTTAAAAAAATTTCTTTTTCAGTCATGGTAAGTAAAGGTCGCGTATCATACCCCATAACGTATGGAAGCGGAATATGACCAACACTAGGAAGTAAATCAGCCATGAAAACTAGTGTTTTTTCTTGATAATGAATATGAGGAATCATCATACTCTCCGTGTGTCCATCAACAAAGAAAACATCTATATTATTAAATGCATTTTTTGTAAAATCTCCCGTTCGTTCGATAAATTGTAGTTGACCACTTTCTTGCAGAGGTAGAATATTTTCAGACAAAAAAGAAGCTTTTTCGCGAGGATTTGGTTTTGTTGCCCAATCCCAATGATTTTCAGTACTCCAATAAATCGCATTTTTGAACGAAGGTTCAAAACCTGTTCTGTCTTTATTCCATTGAATTGCTCCGCCGCAGTGATCAAAATGCAAATGCGTTAAAAATACATCCGTTATATCATCCGGCACAAATCCCAAAGATTTTAAGTTACTCTTCAATGAATCCGATCCATTTAATGAAAAGTGAGAGAAAAATTTTTCATTTTGTTTATCCCCAATTCCAGTATCAATTAGCATCAACCTATCACCGTCTTCAATCAATAAACAACGCATTGACCAATCGCACATGTTATTTGCATCAGCTGGATTCGTTCTTTGCCACAATGATTTAGGAACGACACCAAACATAGCACCTCCATCTAACTTAAAATTTCCAGTATTTAAAGGATGAATTTTCATATAGTAAAATCTTTAATTTAAACTTGTTAATCATGAATCGTATTTCATTTAATGGCAGCAAAATAGAGTAATCCAATCGCCAAAACAGATGCCAATAGGCCAATAATTTTTTGACGACTAGTATTTTCTTTAAACGCAACAAATCCGATGAGAGCAGAAACCAAAACGACAGAAACATTCATTATGGATAGAACTGTAGAATCATTCCATTCAGGAGAATTATAAGCATCTATTAGAAAATAGATAGAAAAAAAATTCGGAATACCCAAAAAGATACCCGCTAAAATATTTTTTATGTCAATTTTCTCAAGTCCTCTAATTAGATTTAATCCTAATACAATTATACCGATTAATCCTGCGATACCGAAGCCTACTGCGCAAAATAGAGCGTTTGAAATATTTTGTATTTCATTTTCTTGAAAATAATTTAGCACGATATCCAAAAATGCACTTCCTACAAATAATAAAATAAGCATCCAGGTATATGATTTTTCAGAAGAGGCTTCTTTCTTTTGATAAGACATTAAAAAAACACCTAAAAAAGCAAAAATAATTCCAGTAATCTTCATTGCAGAAAGTGACTCATTATAGAATTTAATCATAAATAATAAGGTCAAAGCCATACTCATTTTTGCCGCTACAGAGGTCATTGCAACACCATTTTTCTGAGAGCTAAGTCCCATAACTAAGAACAAAGCAATAAACAATATTCCTGCAATCACAGCAAGATACAACCAACTGCCCTGATACAAAGAATTGGAATTCCACTCTTTTCCAAAAATTAAAAAACCACATAAAAAAGCAGTGATATAATTAAACACAATTGATTGAAAAGTATTGATTCCAAATTTTGGATACAACTTAAATTGAACTAGAATTAGAGTTGATAAAATAATCGCTAAAAATAATGAAATCATACGTTTTTATATATATAAATTTGGTCGGTTGAGAAATTAAAACTTGAAGCAGGTATTTTGGCAAGTATGGGAGCTTTTAGTCCCTCATTAAAAAATGAATCTCCCACAATTACTCTAATTTCATCCCAGAGATTAGAATCAATAAAAGATTGATGAGTTGCACTGCCGCCTTCCACAAAAACGGACTGAATGTTAGAATTGTACAATGCTTCAAGAATGTTGGTTGCATTCATGTTAGGAACTTTCAACCATTCAATATTTCCAACTTTCTCAGATTTAACAAGATTGATACAGATGGTTTTTGATTCGTTATTGAAAACTAGGGAGGACATTGGCAGTCGTAAATGACTATCTAAAACAATACGAACAGGATTATTTCCTGAAATTGCCCTTACTGTTAAAACTGGGTTATCATTTTCAACTGTATTTCTACCCACCAATATTGTCTGCTCTTGCGAGCGCCATTTATGAACCAATGTTTGAGTTTCAGGAGCACTAATCCAATTGCTTACCTTCTCCGTATCCGTTCGGTGTTTATCTATAAAACCATCTTTCGTTTGAGCCCATTTTAAAATAACATAGGGTCTTTTTTTCTCATGAAATGTAAAAAATCGCTTATTTAACTCTCTACACTCTTTCTCTAAGACGCCAACAGTGACCTCAATTCCAGCATCTTTCAATTTTGAAACTCCTTTTCCAGCGACTTCTGAATAACTATCGATAGAACCGATTACAACTCTTTTAAACCCACATTTTACCAATAAATCAGCACATGGAGGTGTTTTTCCAACGTGTGAACAAGGTTCGAGAGAAACATATATTGTAGCGTTTTTCAGCAGGGATCCATCAGTAACCGCATTAACAGCGTTCACTTCCGCATGCTCGTGACCAAATAATTGATGAAATCCTTCACTAATAATTTTATTATCCAAGACGATTACAGCCCCAACCATTGGGTTTGGTGCAACTGACCCTTCTCCGCGTCGCGCAAGATCAATACATCTCTGCATGTAAAATTCATCTATTTGCATGCTACGAATATAGTAAAAAGCAATCATTTTAAAGAGAAACGCAAAGCAACTACCTTTTTTATTCTGAAATTCTTATATTCGTCAATAATTCGTTTGACACAAATAACAAATACTAAAAATGAAAACATTCACATTCAAAGAAAAGATTCGTCATCTCTTCTGTTTGCCTGTTATTGTCGCTGCCTTGGGATACTTTGTAGATATTTATGATTTATTATTATTCGGAATTGTTCGAGTTCCGAGTTTGACAAGCATGGGCATTGAGCCTGATTCGGCAGGAATTTTAATTTTTAATTGGCAAATGTTTGGCTTAGTTTTAGGTGGCGTTCTTTGGGGTGTTTTAGGCGATAAAAAAGGTCGATTATCCGTTTTATTTGGATCAATCATCGTTTATTCTCTGGCAAATATAGCGTGCGGTTTTCTGCCTCGCATCGATTTTATGGATAAAACAACTGCTTATGCTGCACTTCGTTTTATTGCAGGTATTGGACTTGCAGGAGAGTTAGGAGCTGGAATTACTTTAGTCGCGGAATCATTACCGAAAGAACTTCGTGCCATTGGAACATCGCTCGTAGCAGGATTTGGATTGCTAGGAGCAGTGGCCGCTTATTTAACTTTTGAAGTCACCAAAGAATGGACGATGGCCTATTTTATTGGAGGAGCTATGGGCATATTACTGCTCATTTTTAGAATTGGAGTCGTCGAATCTGGAATTTTTAAAGAGATAGAACATAAAAAAATGATCTCAAAAGGAAATTTCTTTTCTTTGTTTACCAGTAAAGATCGTTTTGTGCGCTACATGAAATGCATTGCAATCGGTCTTCCAACATGGTTTTGTATTGGTATTTTGGCAACTTTAGCCAATAAATTCAACGGTCCTTTAGGCATCAAGGGGCAACATCTTTCTCCAGGTCTTGCCATTATGTGGTCATTTATTGGTATTTCTGCAGGAGATTTTATGAGTGGCTTTATAAGTCAATGGCTTCGATCGAGAAAAAAAGCGATTGTTTTAATGATGCTTTTCACATTAATCGGCGTCATTCTAATGCTTTTTGGACCTGTAAAGACAGCTCAAACATACTATTTTTATTGCATTTGGTTGGGGGTCGGAACAGGATATTGGGCCATGTTTGTAACCGTGGGAGCTGAGCAGTTTGGAACAAACCTTCGATCAACCGCTACCACCACAATACCAAATATGGTGAGAGGAATGGTTATCCCGATGACATTACTCTTTAATGCTACAATTTTACCTCTTCACAATGTCATTTATGCCGCAGCACTGGTTGGAGCGATTGCTTTTTCGCTCGGATTTTACTGTACATTAACAATTAGCGAATCACATGATAAAGATTTAGATTTTATTGAGTAACTTGTATAACAAAACAGTATGTAAAAACCCGTAATTTTTAAAAATGTATCGTTTTATTCATCTCATTTTACTCATTCTTACTCTGCAGTTATTTTCTTGTGGAGAAAAGCCCATTGCTAGGAAATTGAAAATGGTCGAGACAGCATTACCAAGGTGTCCACTAACATTTAAATTTTCTAAAAAAATGTACACAATCGATGATAAAGAAATCCATTTTCTCTTAAATTCTCTTGAAAAATTCGATTCAGAAATCACCAACAAGGATGTGCAAATTATCCATGAAAACGCAAATAAATATGGTAGTTTTACGGTCTTTAAAAAGAAAAATAAGAGTCTGAAAATTATCAGTGACATTTACATCAAAGACTTAAACTTATCTGCAACAAAACATGAAATATATTTTCTGGATTCGTGTAATATTGTCGCAAAAATGACAAAACATGCCTATCGTTCTAAAAGAATTAACTCAATTTATTATTTCTTATTCCATAATGGAAAATACATAGGTTGTATTGTTTTGCGCCATCACTCCTTATTTCATAAAAAAGATAAATGGCTGAATATTACTAATGATAAATTAGCTGTAAATTGGAGTGAAAGAATTTATAATAATATCATTGAACAACACTTATCGACCGAGCAAAAATTAAATCAACATTAAGGGATTTCCATCTTTTTAAAAGTTATCAGCAAAAAAAGAGGCTATCTCAAAACATAATTGAGACAGCCTGCTTAAAATCAAAAAAACAGTAATTAATGTTTCGCTAAATAATCAGCAACACCATCAAAACTAGCTTTCATCCCTTCAGATCCTTTTGTCCAGTTTGCAGGACAAACTTCACCATTTTCTTGAAAAAACTGTAAAGCATCTACCATTCTTAATGCCTCATCAACATTTCTTCCTAAAGGAAAATTATTTACTAATTGGTGCATCACCACACCGTTTTTATCTATTAAAAACAATCCACGGTAAGCAATCATTGGCCCACTAGCTTCTAACTTACCATCCATATCATACTCATATTCACCCGCTAAAACACCGAAAGACTCAGAAATCGTTTTAGACGTATCAGCAACCAAAGGATACGTTACACCTTCGATTCCACCTTTGTTTTTAGGAACTTGTAACCATCCCCAGTGAGATTCTTCCGTATCCGTCGAACAAGCGACAACTTTCACACCTCTCGATTCGAACTCACCTAATTGTGCTTGAAAAGCATGTAATTCTGATGGACAAACAAACGTAAAATCTTTTGGATAAAAGAAAAATAACACTTCATTTTTACCAATAAATTGATCCAAAGAAAAACCACTTACCACTTCTTTACCATTTATCACAGCTCCAGCTGAAAATAATGGTGCTTTTTTACCTACTAATACACTCATTTTTATTTATTTTTTTAATCGTTTATGTTTAAGAATTCAAAATTAATCAAATCTATTTTTTCTACCTATTACCAAAATGTTAATAAACCTGTTTTAGTAGAGAAAAAGATGATAAATAAATCTTCTTCTAACGTATCAAAATTACGTAATTTGGTTCAATCAATTATATTGATTACTTTTATATATCAATAAATAATATCTATATGATTTCCACTCAACAAATGCACTACATTTTAGCCGTTCATGATCATCGTCATTTTAAGCGAGCGAGTGAAGTATGTTTTGTAACACAACCCACTCTATCCATGCAAATTAAGAAAGCTGAAGATGATTTAGGTTTCTTAATTTTTGATAGATCCACACATCCGCTGGCGATTACAAAATTTGGCTCAGCGTTGATTATTATTATTCGAGATATATTAATTGAACTTGAAAAAATTCCAAAATTGACCCAATCAATGAGCGGTATGTACTTTGAACATTTACGAATTGGTATTATACCGACTATATCAGCTTTTCTTGTTTCTGACATGTTTGATAAATGGAAACAAGCTTTACCGCACATTCAATTGACCATAGAAGAAATGAAGTCAGATGAATTATTACTTGCATTGGAAAAAAAAGAAATCGACTTAGCAATAATGGCAGGTCCTCACCATCAAACAAACCTTAGAACCATACCACTATTTAAAGAAGAAATAAAAGCATACATACCTTCAAAAAAAGAAGATTTTATTA
>CAMDAO010000023.1 GCA_945888595.1 Chryseobacterium gleum
CCTATACCTACAAAACAAAAAAACAAAAAAATAAAAAATTATTTAACCATTTTCAAAAACGTTTTCCACATAATTTTAATGTCCTCCACAATCGTCGGATTGGTCAAATATTTTTTATTTAACTCTAATTTGGCAGGCATTATTTCATCGATATAGGTTTGCCGAGGATTATCCGATTTACCCAATAATTCATTCTCTTTAAAATATTCCAAAGAAGCATAATCCGTAATTCCTGGTTTCACATCAAGTACCTTTCGTTGTTCCTCTGAATATAAATCAACATATTCTTTGACCTCAGGTCTTGGTCCAACGATACTCATCTGGCCGACAAGTACATTTAAAAACTGAGGAAATTCGTCCAACTTAAGTTTCCGAAGAAATACACCTACAGCAGTAATACGATTATCTTTCATACCTACTGTTAACGTGCCTAGTTTCTCTGAATCAACTTTCATTGTTCTGAATTTAAAAACCTTAAACTGAATTCCATAGCGACCTATTCTTTCTTGTCGATAGAAAACTCCTCCTCTACTTTCCATAGTAATAGCCAACGAAATTAGGATTCCCACCGGAAAAAAAATCAATAAAATGACACTTGAAGTGACTATGTCAAATATTCTTTTCACCCAATTACTACATTAACTGATTTGACAACAGCCATAATTACTCTTTTTATTTGTTCATCTGTTAACTCATAAAAAACGGGCAATGAAATTTCTCTCGAATAATTATCCCAAGTGACAGGGTAATTTCTAACGTTATACCCCATATTAGTATAAAAAGAAAGCATTGGAACTGGGATAAAATGAACATTAACCGAAACATCTTCGTCAAAAATATTCTTAATAATCTCATCTCTTTGTGCTTCCGTAACCCCTTTAATCCTCAATGGAAATAAATGATACGATGTCATCTTTTCCTCTGTTTCATAAATAGGAATTTCTGCCCAGCTATGCGCTGAAAATGCATCTCGATAGGCATCAAATATTGCTTTTCTCTTGATAAGCGTATCGGTTTTGTATCTTTCAATTTCAATCAATCCAATCGCTGCAGAAAGATCCGTCATATTGCATTTATATCCAGCTTCAACAACATCGTAACGCCAATTTCCTTTTAGAGTCTTTGCCAAAGCATCTTTATTTTGACCGTGCAGAGAAGTCACGCAAAACTTAGTGTAGAGCTCAATATTGTCAAAAGGTTCAGGTAAATTAAAAGCAACTGCTCCTCCTTCTGCTGTGGTTAAGTTCTTGACTGCATGAAACGAAAACACAGAAACATCGGTAAGACTTCCTGTAGCTTTTCCTCTGTAATGAGCCCCAAAAGAATGTGCGGCATCTGATAAAACTAAGATTCTACCTAACTTTTGCTGCTCTTCTGTTTTAGAAATGAATGTATCAGCTATATCTTTTCGAGAAACTAACGCATTTATTTGATCATAATCACAAGGGAATCCAGCAAAATCTACGGGCATAATTACTTTTGTACTGCTGGTAATTGCTTTTTCAATTTCTCGTGTGGAAATATTAAAATCATGTGCATTTACATCCACAAAAACAGGAATTGCTCCGCAATGAATAACCACGTTAGCTGTTGCACAATACGTATATGCAGGAAGAATAACCTCATCTCCTTCTCCCACACCAAACCAGCGTAAAATCATTTCTAAACCTGCAGTAGCTGAATTTAGTGCCGCAGTAGACTTATTACCACAATATTCCGTGATTTTTTTCTCAAAAAGCTTCGTACGAGGCCCAGTTGTAACCCACCCACTTTGCAGGGCAGCAGTTACTTCATCTATTATTTTTTGATCAATACGAGGAGGTGAAAATGGAATCATAGCTGTATGTTTAATAAAGTACAAATATAACGAATTTGAACAATATTTGATAAGGTAAAAAATGTCATCTTGATAATCTTATCTGTTTTTCTGAAGGACTCCTGCCTAAAATCACAAAATGAAGAATTCCCACTAAGTATCCTAAACCATAACTTATATGAAGGATGGGAAAGGTAAGAATTATTCCCAGAAAATTTTTTAATGAATTCGCTTTTTTAATCCCAAAATAGATAGCTAAAGCTTTATAAACAAGTAGACCAGCAGAAGCTAAAAGCCCTAATTTCAAGTTAATTAAAAAGAATAGAGGAAGAAGAAAAAATAAGTATAAAACAAAAATGGGTGGTACTAATTGTCTAATAGTAGTCACAGTATTGTGCTTTTTATTGACAAAAACTTTCCAATAACCATATTGATAAAATTGCCTATACAACTTATTGTATGCCGCTCTCACATAATACTTTAATGAAATTGAATGCTCGAACCAAATTTTCCCTCCTGCATTAGTTACCCTAAAATTAAAATCATCATCCTGATTTCTAACTAATTGTTCGTCAAAATAACCAATTTTATTAAACACCCAAAAAGGGTACAAAGGACTTGTTACCGTATCAGTGAAGCCAGACTCTGCTAGAATACGAAAATTCCCAATTCCCATTCCAAAGGAAGTGTCCATGGCATTCGAGATCATTTCACTTGTTGAATTTGTGTAGTTATTAATCAATCTACCCCCCACACACCAGATTGATGTATCATTTTCTAAAATCTGTATTCCTTTTAAAATATAATCAGATGAAATAATGTGTCTTGCCCCAATTATCTGAATATAATCTGCAAGTTGTTGATGAATACCCAGATTAAATGCAAAAGGTGTCAACTTCTTATGATTATCAATTAGGTGCAGATTAGAATAATTTTGCATTAATTTTAAGACAATTTCACGAGTTCCATCATTACTCATTCCATCGACCACATAAATAGTAATCTCATATACTTCAGGAAGTATATTTTTATAAATTGCCTCTATACACTCTTCAATGTAAAGGTATTCATTTCGACAAGGAATAATGACAGAAATTTTCATGCGACAATATCATTTTTTGAAGAAACGATTTGCTTCTCATTTTGAGTAAAAAAGACCAATAAACAAATCCAAAAACTATAAAATACAATTCCACTTTGCCTTTGTAACATTGATTCAAATAGAGAATTAAATAAAAGACTAGTGACCATAATTAATAAAATCCAATTTTTTTGTTTCACAGCAAACACAATGGTGAAAGCTATAAATAATACTAAAATTAATAGGCCAAAAACTCCAATTTCCAATGCTGTTTGAAGAAACTGATTGTGAGGATTGTATTGATATTTAATTAATTCTACTTGCTTTAAGGATGTTAACTCTTTTGCTAAAAATTCATCCACATTGCCAGTTCCCACTCCAAAAGGATGGTGTGAAATTCCATTAATCGCAGCAGTCCACATTACAATTCTAGTTTCAGTTCCAGACATTGGATATACTCTTTTGGAAACAAAATCATCCGGATTTTTCAAATATTCGTCAGCGTACCATTTTGCATTTCCCCATTCTCCTTCCACTTGAGGAATACTAACCATAATATTAAAGCATAAAAGCGGCAAGACAAGTATTGATATTAAAAAATAAATATTTCCAAATTTCTTTTTTATCCAAATAATAACAATGCAAGAAATTAAAATAAAGAGAAATAAAATTCCTGATAAACTAAGCAGTAAACCTTGAAAAAAAGTATAAAATAATATATATGGAATAATCCAATAAAGTGAAAAATAGGGCATTTTTTGTTTCCAACCATGAATCGCAACACACATGGACAGTAAAACGAATACCGTAAAATAAGTTGGGTGGTGCACAGGAGAAATTACTGATGCGAGAAAACATCCAAAATTACCTTCTGGCTTGAAATAACAAGTATAACTATCTAATAATCCGACAAATGAAATAATTACAACCCCTAGTATTAATCCTAGATAACTGTACTTTACATCCACTTTTTCTCTACCTTTAAAGAAAAAAAGCAACGGAAAAATAAGAAATGAAAGTTTATTCTCCACATAGATTGCAGCCTGACCTGGATTATTTGTAAAAAAAACGCCCACTAAATAAGCTGTATAAAAGAGTATTAATGCGATTCCAATCTTATTGACTTGAAACGATATTTTTTTTAAAACATAACCTGTTATAATAATTAATCCAAGTCCAATAATTAAAAGTGTTATCAATTTTGGAAGCACAACAAGTCCAAGCGCAATGACGCCCAAATAAATTTCTAAGACTTTTTTGAATTCGATTTTAATTTTCATGTCTAATTGCGTTAGAATAGATTTCAATAAATCTATCTGTACACCTATTTCGCGATGCTTTTAATTCAACCAATGCTCTGTTTCGCAGATAAACTTCTTCCCCTTTCAATAGAATTGCTTTATCTAAAGGGTTTTCATTTTTCTTTTCAATGATTCCATTTTCACCCTTCTCAATCAACTCATAGGAAACTCCTATGTCAGACAAAATAGGGATGCATCCAGCAGACATCGCTTCTAGCACGCTAACTGATGTTCCATCAGATTCTGGAATGGATATATATATTTTAGATTTAGCATACCAACTTTTGTTATCTACTGGTAAAAGCCAACCCACAAACTCCACTTTATCGCTAATATTTAATGTATTGACTTTATCTTTCAACATCTCAGTTTTTTCTCCTTCCGCACCAATCACCAGTTTCCAACTTGAATTTAATTTCGAAAATTCACAAAAATAATCAATCACCTGATCAATTCTATATAGATCCTTATGCAAACGATTAGAGAAAATGACATCCTCTTTTTCTACTGGATCGACCATCTCAATTCCGTATTGCAGCAACTCATATTTTACAGCCGACTTAACTAATAATTGCATACTTTCAATCATTATTTCAGCATCAGCTGTCACAGTAACAGATCTTTCAATAGCCTTTTTTGTTAAAAACCTAAAAAACCTATTTTTAAACGGAATCAATAAAACATCACTCCCCCAAGCTGTTGAAACGACTGGTATTTTTAATTTTGAAGCAATTCGAGTAACAAAATAAGCAAGACGGTTTAATTGATGAACATGGATAACGTCGGGCTGTAAAAAAAGTAAATATTTTTTAAGCTTAAAATAATTTTTAATGAGTGAAATTGGATTTAAATCTCTAAAATTGACCATAAATTGACCCTTAACATGATCAAATAAACAGTTTTCTTCGGTTAATAGAAAAATGTCGGATTCTTTCTTCGCTAAACTTTCAATATAGGAAGAAACATGAATAGAATTTGAACCAATAAGTAAGACTTTCATTATTTCTTCAAATTTAAAATTAAATTAGAAAGTAAATTTATTTGATGCTTTCTGTGCAGTTCAAGAATATGTTCTTCGGAAGCTATTTTAACATCCCCTTTTAATTGATCTTCAAATGCATCGAATAAGATTTGTTTGTTCTCCTCTAAATCTTCAAATTCAGCAACATAACCACACTTAAATTCACGAATCAACTCCGCAGCAACATCATCCTTATCAACAAAAGCTAGAACAGGTTTTCTAGCCGAAATATAATCAAATATTTTACCTGAATAAACACCTTTTTGCAAACTTCTAGGATTAATTAACAAGTTGGCATCCATTTTATTCATTTCTACAATTGCTTCTAAATAAGTCAGGCCCTGGTGTTTAAAAACATTATCGCTTAAATTTGACGGAATTGAATAATTATTATGAGCGCCATACACATGTATATTGAAAATATAATTGGGATATTCCTTTTTTAAAGCAACTAAACTTTCCAATACAATATCTGGTTTCCTCAATCCATAAAAACTACCAAAATACCCTAAATTAAAAACGAATTTATCTACCTTTTCCTGAGTAGTAAAAACGAGTGAATGATCATACCCATTTCGAATTTCTTCAAAAAAAGTAACCTCTGGACAAATTATTCTAAAATCATCCAAAATTGGTTTACTAACGGAAAGAATTGCTGAAGCATAGGTATTAACATCCCTTTCAATGTCCATTAATCGATTTTTCAATGTTGAATTAATATATGGATTTGCACTCATTTCATCTCTCATATCCGCTATCCAACTTACATCCTTATGTGTTTTACAAAACTCAATCGCCACTAAATGGGACTCTTCAGGGGAAAAGGAACTGATTAGGACATCAAATTTATTTTCTGCGTGCCTTTTTTTTAGTGTTGTTAACGTTTGACATTTCCAACTATTAAGTGGTTTAGAAATAATTCTTTTTAATAAAACGCGAATTAATGTTTTACCATTATGAATCATTTTATTGTCAGCCGTATTACTCTTTAATTTCTCAAAAAGCTTATTTGAAGTAGCATAATGAACTTGTAAATTTGAATTAACAACGATTGTTACATTCTGTTTTCCCAAACAAAAAACTTCAACTTCAAATCTTTCAGACAAATAATTGGCAAAAGCATTCATCCGATTAACAGCAATGCCATTAATGGGAGGATACCATGTTGTTATTAAAGCTATTTTTTTATTCTTGCTTTCCGAACTCATTAATTTCTTTTATATAATTACCAATCACTATATCTTTTCTATACTTTTCTTTTACAAATAAAAAATTTGCTTCATTAGGAATATTATTTCGACTATTTATCAATTCACTTATTTCACTTATTGATTGCGCTAATTCATCACCTGTTTTAGCTAAGAAACATTTTTCATTCGGATAACTCCAAATCACTTCGCATCCATTCCCTAGCGCCTCAATTACTGATATCGAATTGCCATCATGATCCACTAATCGCACAAAAATAGGAGTTTCGATCATCCTCTTTTTGACTTCTACTTCAGAAACCCAACCATGAAAAGTAATGTTTAGCAAAGATTCTAAACCTTTCCCGTTTGAACCGATAATATTAAAATGTATAGTTGGAAATTTTTCAGCTGCAGACTTGAATTGTTGAAAACCATAAAAATTTTCGCGTCCCTGTCCCATATAAGATAAAACAGAAATTTCTTTGTATGGTTGACTATTTTGTTGAAACTCTAAATGTTTAAAATTCAAAATACGAACTGAACTTACAATATCTTTTAATTCATCTTTTAACCACGGAGCATCTGTAAAATGTGTCGAATTTTCAATGTATTTTTTTTGAATTGTGCCATTTTCAAATCGCTCTACCGCTAATAAAACATCCGTGCCTTGCCACTGCATAATCATTTTCTTTTTTAAGCGCAAAACCCAATTTAATGAACCACTGTTGTCTGATACACCATTAAATGAAATGACAACTTTACAAAATGGTAATAAGAATAAAAAACGAATTTTTTGCCAAGATGAGTAATAGGTGTCTGCAAACACATACGTATTCTTCTTGTCTAAAGAATTTAAATCTTTAACTAAGCGTTTTGAAAATAAAGGAAGACCATTAACCAATACTAACATCGTGCTTCTTTATCAGTTGAATATACCAAGTTAACAATATTATATAATAGATGCTAAATAAACTACTGTAAATAATTAATGAACTATAAATATCTACTTCAGATAGTGCAGAAATATATAAGCCAATCAATCCGAATGAATATCCAAAAAGGCTCAATAAAAAAGCTTTTTTCTGTTTCTTAAATAGGATAGGTAAACTCGATACGGGAGAAACTATAAACATTAAAAATAAAATAGGCAAATTACATTTAACCATTTCTCCTGCTAGCCGATAATCAACAAATTTTGAGCCGAAATACCATGAAAACATTTGAGGAGCAAATAAAAAGAGCACGATTGTAAAAGGAATACCAAAAACAACAGTTGTTTTCAATGTTTGTTTCAGAAAGGGCATCACTGGCTTTCTATCGTTAATGGCTTTACTCACCTCAACAAAAAACATTTGAGAAACCGCACTTGTAATTAAAATAATCGGTGCTTTGACATATTTATTCATTTGTGTAAATAGCCCTAAATTCTCATCCCCATAATAATTGGAGATAATCCAAAATAAAATAACTTGGGTTGCAAAAATGTCTGTAAAAGCATGAAAAGAATTTACTAAAGGAAAATCTTTGTAATTCTTGAGGACATCGATTACCACCGACCTATTGAAACGATCTCGACTCCACTTTACTTTCTCCTTAAAAAGTATAAAAACTACAGGAATAAATTGCGAAAGTAACCAAGCAATTAGCAAACCATGAATTCCAAAACCAATGTAACCAAACAAGAGAGCACCAAAATTATTTACAATGGATTGAACGATTTTGATTGAAGATAGAACTTTATAATCCTTATTTCTTAAAATCCAATTATTAGTAACACCCAATAAACCAAAACTTAAAACACAGATTGGAACATAAAATAAGTAGTTTGGTAATTCCTTGTCATTATAAAAATGACCAATAGAAGTAGAAAAAACATACACTAATACACTAATAATTGTAACTGCCGCCGTAAATACAAGGGCTGTAAATAAAATGTCTTGCGCACTACTTTTTTCTTTGGGTAAAGGAATTGCTAATTCTAATCTTCCACATGAAACAATCCCAAATAGGGTAGAAATCGCCAATACATTAGAAAATAATCCAAATTCTTCCGGTAAATAAATTCTAGTTAAAAAGGAAGCAACGACAAAAGGAATTAATTGACTAATAGTATTACCAGTCAACATTGTAAGGAAATTTTTTACAAATTTATTTTCTGACACTGTATTTTTCTTTTTCAATGTGTAAATAAATAATCCAAAACGTAATAAACAACCAATACATTGGTTGGTAAATAAATGCGGATGGCATAAATGATACAGCAAAAAGTAATAGCATTGAAATAATTAGCCAAAATGAAGTCTCCGTTTTATATCTAAATAATCGCACAAACAAAATCAGTAAATAACCTAAAAAACAAATCGCTAATACCCCATATTGCGAAACAATTTCAATAATGTAATTATGAGGACTCACATTACTCCCTGTATTGTATGGTACTTTTTTAGTCAAATTTAAGGTTGAAAACTGACCTGGTCCAACTCCCAATATTGGATTTTTTTTAATTAAATAACAGCCATTTTTGAATAATTTCATTCGAACATCAGATGAATTATAGCCGGGCCTTTGATTCATTACTATAATTTGTTCTGTTAACTTCTTCTTTTCTTTCTGGCTCAACTTTGCATACGGCTCAACAATTCTAAATTCCCCCTTACTTTTCTGAATAACAAGCACGCCATCAAGATGACTATTTACATTTGCAGGATTTTTGCCAAAAAAAACTTTATTTGACCCTATCAATAGACAAATACAACAGGAGAAAACTAGAATTATACCTTTATTTTGAGTGAAGAAATTTCGTAAATTTTTCATGTAAAATTTCATAAAAATAATTCCGAAAATCACTAGAATAATCAATTGACCAATTCTTGCTGATGTATAAATAGACAAAATAAATAGTGAAAATAATACGGATATCAGTACCCCTTTCTGCAAGAAAATCTTCCCATCGACAAACAGCAAGATTAATAAGGTAATGATACAATTTGAAATATAATCATTTGGATTGTCAAATATAAAAATCGGTGAAAAATCAATTAATTTAAAGGATGTATCAGCAATCGATTTTGTGTAATTACCGCTGAAATGAAAACCCGTAATAACTTCAATAAACCCGAAAATAATTAAACATGAGATCCAAATCCATAAAGTAGACACAACTATGTCAGTAAACTTTTTTTTGGATTTAAAAAAAAGATAGCTATTTGATAAAATCAAAAAGGTTATCAAGAGAAACAAATGACTTCTTAAATCAAATATAATTGCACTATTTGAGCCATTATAACCAATCCAAATACAGCTGTAAATAAAAAAAAGAAATAAAAAAACACTGAAATACGTAAAGATTGAATTGTACTTTCTAAGCGTGTAAAAAACAATTGGCACAAATGCTACACTTAAGACGAAATTTGGATAAATGGTAACAAAACCAAAAGAAAAACTTCCTATTTTAGAACCGAAAAAATAACTGACTAACCAAATACATAGAAGTATGAACAGATTGGTATCTGAATAGATTTTTTGAACTTTTTCCTTTATAAATTCTTTCATTTTCTAAAAAGATCATTTTATTGATAAAAAGAAAATTGAATACTATACTTTAATTAATAGATGACAAATACTCGTCAACTCCCTCCTGAAAAGTATACAATGGTTTATATCCTAAATTTGCCTCAATTGAGGTAATATTTGCCAATGAATGTTTTATATCACCTGGTCGATCGGGTCCATAAACAACTTTTGACGAAGATGTGAATCCAGTTTTTTCCAATCCTACTTTTAATGTATCGACCACATGTATTAATGTAAACGAATCATTACATGCGACGTTAAACACATGTGCATTGTCTGCAGATACCTCAGAAAATAATGATAAAAAGTTAGCGTGTACAGCATTTTTTACGTAGGTAAAATCACGTGTTTGCAAACCGTCACCATGAATTAACACGTCTTCGCCACTGTGTAAACGTGCGATAAACTTAGGAATTGCCGCTGCATATACTCCATTCGGATCTTGCTTTGGACCAAAAATATTAAAATAACGCAAACCTATCGTCTGCATTCCATGAAGTTGTGAATATACTTTGGCGTATTTTTCATTTAGTTGCTTCGTCACTGCGTAGGGGGACAATAAATCCCCTTCTTGACCTTCCACTTTTGGAGAAATAGGACTATCTCCATATACACTTGAAGAACTTGCATAAACAAATCGCTTGATACCTTTCTCTTTGGCAGCATGCAACATATTTAAAAAACCAGTTGCATTTACGGAATGTGTATTATGAGGAAATTCAATAGATCGCGGAACTGAACCTAAAGCAGCTTGGTGGGAAACAACATTTACTCCATTTAGGGCATCTAGACACGTTTGATAATCACAAATATCTCCTTTGATAAACTGAAAATTTGAATTCCTGAAAAATTCTTCAATATTTTCTAATTTCCCGGTAGCTAAATTATCTAAAACGGTTACTCGAATATTACTATTTAGTAATTTTTCAACAATATTAGATCCAATAAACCCAGCACCTCCTGTTACCAATACATGTTTTCCCTCAAATGACATCTATTCAGAATTTAACTAATACAAAAAATTATTTCGCGTAACTTATTGATCTTTTCTCTCTAATCACTGTAACTTTCACTTGTCCTGGATAGGTCATTTCTGTCTGAATTCTTTGAGAAATAGTAAAAGATAACTCATCCGCTTTTAAATCGGTTACTTTTTCACTTTCCACCATCACCCTTAATTCACGTCCTGCTTGAATCGCAAAAGCTGTTGAAACACCCTCATATGATAAAGCTAAAGCTTCCAATTCTTTCAATCGTTTAATATAAGACTCCACAACTTCACGTCGCGCCCCTGGTCTTGCTCCAGAAACAGCGTCACACACTTGCACAATTGGAGAAATCATTGAAGTCATTTCAATTTCATCGTGGTGAGCTCCAATTGCATTGCAAATTTCTGGTTTTTCACCATATTTTTCTGCTAATTTCATCCCTAAAATAGCATGAGGTAATTCAGGATCTTCATCTGGAACTTTACCAATATCATGTAAAAGTCCTGCTCTTTTTGCTAATTTAACGTTCAATCCTAATTCTGCCGCCATGATAGCACATAAATTAGCAACTTCTCTTGAATGTTGTAATAAATTTTGTCCATAGGAAGAACGGTATTTCATTCGCCCTACCATACGTGTAAGTTCAGGATGCAAACCATGAATCCCTAAATCAATACATGTTCTACGACCTGTTTCCGCAATCTCTTCCTCTAATTGTCTTTTAATTTTAGAAACAACTTCTTCAATTCTAGCTGGATGAATACGTCCATCAGAAACTAATTGATGAAGTGCTAAACGTGCAAGTTCTCTTCTAACCGGATCAAAACAAGATAACATAATCGCTTCTGGGGTATCATCAACAATAATCTCCACTCCTGTTGCTGCTTCAAGAGCACGAATATTTCTACCCTCTCGACCAATTATTCTTCCTTTTACTTCATCGGATTCAATATTAAAAACAGAAACTGCATTTTCAACCGCTTGTTCTGTTGCAACTCTTTGAATTGCTTGAATTACAATCTTCTTCGCTTCGACATTTGCATTTAATTTAGCCTCTTCCATGATCTCTTTAATATGAACCATAGCACCTGTTCTCGCCTCATCTTTTAGTGCATCCATCAACTGGTTTTTTGCATCTTCAGAAGACATACCGCTTATTTTAGTAAGCTCGAGTACTCTTTTCTGCTGCATTTTATCCAATTCTTGCGCTTTCAATTCAATTGATTGACTTTTTAATTCGTAATCCGCAACAATTTTTTCAGTTTCTTTTTCCTTCCTACCCAATTCTTCAATTTTTTGGGATAAGGTATTTTCCTTGCTCTTCACCTTATCTTCCAAAGATTGAAGTCTTCTATCTTTTTCTTTCACGGAAGAATCATGATCTTCTTTTAATTTAAAAAATTGCTCTTTCGCTTGCAACAACTTCTCTTTTTTAATTGACTCTCCTTCTGCTGCTGCATCGTGAACTATTTGCTCTTTTTTCTTTTTCAACAAAATGTTTTGCACGTAATAAGCTACCGCGCCACCGCCAATTAATCCTATTAATAATCCTATAATGATACCCATCTCTCTTTAAATCTTTTCAAAATTAAACATAAAAAAACCCACTCAACACATTAAGTAAATGCGAAGAAATGGGGAACTTAGTAAAACAAATTACCTATTTTAAATCTTCTAAATCATTTGACAAACCTTCAAGTAAACTTTCAATTGCTGAATAATCAGCCTCTTGAACAACTTTATTTCCTTGAGTTTTTGGTTTAGTCGCTAATTGTAAAGCTGTCATAGCTAATAAATCTTGCATATCTTTAACTGCATAACTATCCTGAAGCACTTTAATTGCTTTATTGATGTCTTCTGCTGCTTTAATAACTTTTTCTTGTTCACCTTCATTTAAGGTAAGCGGATATGTTCTTCCAGCAACTACAACTTTTAAGGACAATTTTTCCATTCGTTATTGTTTTAACTGTTTGATGCAGTGTTCTATTTCCCTCACTAATTCATCGATTTCTTCGTTTCTGTCATTCAGGACAGATTCTTTTTCATCGATTCCTTTTTGCATTATAGTCTCCAATTCAAACTTTAAAGTTCCTTTTTGTTGCTCAATTTCATGATTTTGATTTTTCAGAATAGAAATTTCATCTTTTAAAGTAACTATTTCAGCTTCTTGCTCAATTCTAGTAGAACGTTCAGACACCAAATTTTCATGCAAAGATTTGCATTTCAATTGGATACTTTCAATTATATGTTGAATTTTATCGGTCATTCTTTTCGACTTTGTACAAAATTAACATTGTAGGGTAAATTAACAACATTTTAAGCCATTCTTTTTGTGTATTTTTTAAAAAAAATGTATTTTTGATACATGAGACATTCTTTTTTGTGCCTATTCAACATTCTATTTTTTTCAAATCTATTAGTCGCTCAAACTGACAGTATTTTTAAGTATCATGCTCCTCTTGAAATTCCGCTGGTATTATCTGCAAATTTTGGTGAATTAAGACCAAATCATTTTCATATGGGAATTGATTTTAAGACCAAAGGCGTGGAAGGTCAAAAATTAGTAGCAATTGAAAAAGGATATGTTTCAAGAATTAAAGTTTCTCCGTCTGGGTATGGAAAAGTAATATATATTAATCATCCGAACGGAGTTACAAGCGTGTATGCGCATTGCAGTGTGTTTTTAGGAGAAATAGATTCTTTAGTTAGATTAACACAGGAAAGAAATAAAAATTATGAGATTGAAATATTCCCTTCCTCTAACGAAATAATCCTAGAAAAAGGTGAAAACTTTGCTCTTTCGGGTAACACAGGTAGTTCAACTGCTCCACACCTTCATTTTGAATTGAGAGATACCAAAACGGAGACAGCGCTAAATCCATTAAAGTTTGGATTTGATATTGTGGACGAAATCGCCCCGCAAATAAATGGCCTAAAAATTTACAGTGTCTCGGAAAGAGGGTATCGAATGAAAGGGAAATCAAAAAATATAGCCGTCAAAAAAGGACAATTTGGCTATTATATTGTAGGAAATACAGCCATTATTTCATCCGACTTTTGCACTGAGCAAGGAGGTATAGGACTTGCATTTGAAGTGACAGATCATTATAGCCAAGCTACAAATCCAATAGGGATTTATGGAAGCTACTTATTAGTGAATAAGGATACAGTTTTCGGTCATAAAATAGACAGTATTTCTTTCGAATCTACACGGTACATTAATTCACACATTGATTATGAAGAAAACTCTTTGAATAAGAAAAAATATCAAAAATCATTTCGCACAAAAGAAAATAATTTATCATTTTATAATCATAACG
Source organism: Chryseobacterium gleum (assembly GCA_945888595.1). Lineage (GTDB taxonomy): Bacteria > Bacteroidota > Bacteroidia > Flavobacteriales_D > Crocinitomicaceae > CAIUKX01. Next base: position 14,292 of record CAMDAO010000023.1, read on the forward strand.
ATTTAGGGATAATCTTCATTTCACCCAATGATTCAAGTGAAATAACATATGGAGCTTACGATACAAAAAACAATAAAAGTGAGCTTAAATTTAAATTAAAGGTACTACCTGGACCTCTGCACTCGCCTGTGCTCTATAAAAAAGAAGACTATCTACTTCCCGAAAAAAGTTATTCTCAAAAAAGCGAATTGTGTGTAATCAATATACCTGAAGGTTGTCTTTATGAACCTGTGCTAAAGAAAATTCAAGTTACTCCTGTACTATCTATTGCCAATGTTTCCACACCTATTCAGCTTCCGATACAAATAAAATTGCCACTTAAAACGAATACTGTGCCGATAGAAAAATATTATATTGCAGGCAATTCAACCTATCTTCCAACCAAATTTTCTGATGGCTGGCTAACTGCTGAATGTAAAGTTTTAGGCACTTTTATCGTCAAATTTGATACGTTAGCGCCACTTATAGTTCCACTTAATTTCTCTGCCAAGGATTCTATTTGCAAGAAGAAATTATTAACGTGGAAAATTACTGAGAATAAAACGGTTATTGCTGATTACGATTTATTTATTGATGGGAAATGGTATTTATTAGAATTTGAATCCAAAGGGTCATACGCATACTTTCATGTTCCCTCTACTTTAAAAGATAAACATTCATTAAAAATCATCACTAAAGATGTTTGTGGAAACGAATCTAGTTGGGAAATGGACATGTCCTTTTGAACTTTTAACGCTCAACTTTTTATTGAACGCTAAAAATTACAAAACAGTATAAAATTAAGCCTGTGTCGTAGGAGTTCCAAAATTCATTGGCGGCATCCCTTGATTATCGTTTTCCTCTATAATTCCGAATGATTGCTCATATTTTTGAATATTCTCAATCAGTGCTCGCATAAATCGCTTTGCATTTTGTGGAGTCATAATCACACGTGAACGTACCTTTCCTTTCGGCATTCCTGGCATCATTTGAACAAAATCACTGACAACTTCAGAAGGTGAATGAGTAATAATAGCTAAATTAGAATATACTCCTAAAGCAATTTCTTCTGTTAATTCAATATTAACTTGGTTTTCATCATTGTTATTTTCCATAGTTCAAATATAAAAAAAAGGGGCTATAAAATAGCCCCTTTCACAAAATTTATTGAAAATTATTTTCCAGTCATTGCTTCGTAATCTTCTTTTGAAGCGACAACCATATTTTGAAATTGTCTTACTCCTGTTCCCGCAGGAATCAAATGACCAACAATTACATTTTCTTTTAAACCTAATAGATTATCAACTTTACCTGCCATAGCAGCTTCATTTAACACTTTTGTAGTTTCTTGGAAAGAAGCTGCAGAAATAAATGATTTTGTTTGAAGCGAAGCTCTAGTAATTCCTTGTAGCAACGGTGTTGATGTTGCTGGAATTGCATCTCTTGCTTCAACCAACTTTTTATCGACACGTTTCAATTGAGAATTTTCATCTCTTAATCCACGCGCTGAAACGATTTGACCTGCTTTCAATGCTGTAGAATCACCTGCGTCTTCAACAACCTTCATTCCGTAAATTGCATCGTTTTCCTCCATAATGTCGACCTTACGAGCTGACTGTCCTTCTAGGAATTTAGTATCTCCAGCATCAATAATCTCAGATTTTAACATCATTTGACGAACGATAACTTCGAAATGTTTATCATTAATTTTCACACCTTGCAAACGGTATACCTCTTGAATTTCATTTACAATGTACTCTTGTACTTTTGTAGGTCCTTCAATATTTAATATATCATTTGGTGTGATAGCTCCATCAGATAATGGTTGACCAGCACGTACAAAGTCATTTTCTTGCACAAGAATGTGTTTTGAAAGTGGAACTAAGTATTTACGAACATCACCAGCTTTTGACGTTATTTGAATTTCACGATTACCACGTTTAATTTTTCCATATTCAGCAATTCCATCAATTTCAGAAACAACAGCAGGATTAGAAGGGTTTCGAGCCTCAAACAACTCAGTTACACGTGGTAAACCTCCAGTGATATCACCAATTTTACCTGAAGTTCTCGGTATTTTCACTAAAATTTCTCCAGCTAGGATTTTATCACCATCTTGCACAGAAACGTGCGCATTTACAGGTAAACTGTATTCACGCAATATTTCTTTTGACTTTGCATCAATCACATGAATAGATGGATTTTTCTTCTTATCTCTAGATTCAATAATAACTTTTTCAGTAAATCCAGTTTGCTCATCCACTTCTTCACGACAAGTAATACCTTCTGTAATGTTATCGAAAACAACGACACCATTCACCTCAGATACAATTACCGCATTGTATTGATCCCACTTACAAATAATATCACCTTTTTTGATTTTTCCTGTTCCTTGGAAAACCATTTCAGATCCATAAGGAATGTTTGTATTCATTAATACAATTCCTGTTTTTTCATCAATGATTTTTAATTCAGCAGAACGACCAACCACAACAACTTTAAGAGTACCATCAGAATTTTTCATTTCGATTGTACGAAGTTCTTCAATTTCAAGTCTTCCAGATGCTTTTGCTTTCAAATCAGACTCACGCCCAGTATTAGAAGCAGTACCCCCAACGTGGAATGTACGCAAAGTCAACTGTGTTCCTGGCTCTCCAATAGATTGGGCAGCAACAACACCAACAGAATCTCCTCTTTGAGCTAATCTATGATTTGATAAATTTCGACCGTAACATTTAGCACAAACACCTCTTCGCATTTCACATGTTAAAACAGATCTAATTTCTACTTCATCAATACCTACTTTTTCAATCAATTCAGCAACATCTTCAATGATTAATTCCCCGGCAGAAACAATAATTTCTTCCGTTTCTGGATGTAAAATATTATGAACAGACGTTCTTCCTAAAATTCGGTCATATAGCGGTTCAACAACATCATCATTCTTCATCAATGCCGCAGCCATTAAACCTCTTAATGTTCCACAATCATCAATATTAATAACAACATCTTGAGCAACATCCACCAAACGACGCGTAAGGTAACCAGCATCTGCAGTTTTCAATGCCGTATCCGCCAAACCTTTACGAGCACCGTGAGTTGAGATAAAGTATTCAAGAATTGATAATCCTTCTTTAAAGTTAGAAAGAATTGGGTTTTCAATAATATCTTGACTTGAAGCTCCAGATTTTTGTGGCTTAGCCATTAATCCCCTCATACCTGACAACTGACGAATTTGCTCTTTAGAACCCCTTGCGCCAGAATCATACATCATATAGATGGAGTTGAACCCTTGCATGTCATTTTTTAATTGCTCCATCAAAATGTTAGTCAATCTAGAATTTGTATGTGTCCAGATATCAATAATTTGATTGTAGCGTTCGTTATTAGTGATTAATCCCATGTTGTAATTAGACAATACTTCTTTTGCTTCCACTTCTGCTTTGCCAACAAGTATTTCTTTTTCTTTAGGGATAATAATATCTTCCAAGTTGAAAGATAAACCACCTTTAAACGCCATATCAAAACCAACTTCTTTAATTTCATCAAGGAATTGAGCAGTACGAGATGTGCCAGAAACTTTTAATACATTTCCAATAATATCTCTTAATGCTTTTTTAGTCAATACATCATTGATGTAACCAACTTCTCTAGGAACCATGTCGTTAAACAAAACTCTTCCACAAGTAGTATCAATCATCATTAAAGTAGGAACGCCATTTTCATCTAAATCATATGATTTCACTTTTAAATGAGCATGCAAATCTAGCTTTCTTTCATTGTATGCAATTCTCACTTCTTCAGGTGAATAATAAATACAATCTTCACCTTTCATTGTGTATTCCGGAGTAGATCTTTTACCTTTTGTAATATAGTATAGACCCAAAACCATATCCTGAGATGGCACAGCAATAGGAGCACCATTTGCAGGATTAAGAATATTATGCGAAGCAAGCATCAATAACTGAGCTTCTAAAATTGCAGCGTTACCTAAAGGTAAGTGAACTGCCATTTGATCCCCATCAAAATCGGCATTGAATGCAGTTGTAACCAACGGATGTAAACGAATTGCTTTTCCTTCAATTAATTTTGGTTGAAAAGCTTGAATACCTAACCTGTGAAGAGTAGGAGCCCTATTTAAAAGAACAGGGTGACCTTTCAAAATACTTTCCAAAATATCCCAAACCACTGGTTCTTTTTTATCAACGATTTTTTTAGCAGATTTAACTGTTTTTACAATCCCTCTTTCAATCAACTTACGAATGATAAACGGTTTGTATAACTCAGCAGCCATATTTTTCGGCAAACCACACTCATGCAATTTTAAATCAGGACCAACAACAATTACAGAACGAGCTGAATAATCAACACGTTTACCTAATAAATTTTGACGGAAACGACCTTGTTTACCTTTTAATGAATCTGAAAGTGATTTTAAAGGTCTGTTAGATTCTGTCTTAACCGCACTCGATTTACGAGAATTATCAAATAATGAATCAACAGATTCCTGAAGCATACGTTTCTCATTGCGTAAAATTACTTCTGGAGCTTTAATTTCAATCAATCTTTTTAAACGGTTATTACGTATAATAACACGTCTGTATAAATCATTTAAATCAGATGTTGCAAAACGACCACCATCCAATGGCACTAATGGACGTAATTCAGGCGGAATAACGGGAACAACCTTCACAACCATCCATTCTGGGCGGTTATCAATTCTCTCCTGAGACTCGCGCATAGCCTCAACAACTTGAAGTCTTTTCAAAGCTTCATTTTTACGTTGCATAGACGTTTCCGTATTTGCTTGATGACGTAAATCGTATGAAGTTTGAATTAAATTTAACGTTTTTAATAGGTCAAACAATGCTTCAGCACCCATTTTGGCGATGAATTTATTTGGATCTGTATCTTCCAAATATTGATTCTCTTTTGGAAGAGTATCAAGAATATCTAAATATTCCTCCTCCAATAAGAAGTCAAGACGTTTCAATTCAGAACCATCTGCATTTGTTGCTATACCTCCTTGAATTACAACAAACCTTTCATAATAAATGATTTGATCTAATTTTTTGGTTGGCAAGCCAAGCAAATAACCAATTTTATTTGGAAGCGAACGGAAGTACCAAATATGAGCAACAGGAACCACCAATGAAATGTGTCCCATACGCTCACGACGTACTTTTTTCTCCGTTACCTCAACACCACAGCGGTCACAAACGATTCCTTTATAACGGATTCTTTTGTATTTACCACAATGGCATTCGTAATCCTTTACTGGTCCAAAAATTCGTTCACAAAATAAACCATCTCTTTCAGGTTTATAAGTACGGTAATTTATTGTTTCAGGCTTCAGTACTTCTCCACTTGATTGTTCAAGTATCAACTCTGGCGATGCCAAAGAGATTGTTATTTTGTCGAAGCTACTTTGCGTTTTTGGTGTTTCTTTTCTGTAAGCCATAGTATTGCTTAATATCTATAATTTATCTACTTGGAAAATTAATCTAATGAAATGTTAAGACATAAACCTCTTAGTTCATGCAATAATACGTTAAATGATTCTGGGATACCAGGTTCAGGAATATTATCACCTTTCACAATTGCTTCATATGCTTTTGCACGTCCATTTACATCATCTGACTTAACAGTCAAGATTTCTTGTAATAAATGCGCAGCACCAAATGCCTCAAGAGCCCAAACTTCCATCTCTCCAAAACGTTGACCTCCAAATTGAGCTTTACCTCCCAGTGGCTGTTGCGTTATTAATGAGTATGGTCCGATTGAACGAGCATGCATTTTGTCATCAACCATATGGGCTAATTTCAACATGTATATTACTCCAACCGTTGCAGTTTGGTCAAAACTTTCTCCAGTTCCTCCATCATACAAGTATGTCTTACCTGATTTTGGCACTCCCGCTTTAGCAGTCCATTCATCAATTTCGTATGGCTTAGCACCATCAAAAATTGGAGTAGCAAACTTAACGCCTAATTTTTCACCTGCCCAACCAAGAACAGTTTCATAAACTTGACCTAAGTTCATACGAGAAGGAACCCCGAGTGGATTTAAAACGATGTCTACCGGCGTACCATCCTCTAAGAATGGCATATCTTCAGCACGAACAATATTCGCTACAATTCCTTTATTTCCATGACGACCAGCCATTTTATCACCCACTTTTAACTTACGTTTTTTAGCGATGTATACTTTTGCCATTTTAACAATACCTGCAGGTAATTCATCACCAACTGAGATATGGAATTTTTTACGTTTGAAAGTTCCTAATAAATCATTTGCTTTAATGTTAAAGTTATGAATAACTCGTCCAATTAAAGAATTTAGATTATCATCAGCAGTCCAATTTGTAGGATTAACAATCGTGTAATCAATAGCAATTAAATTCTTTTGAGTGAATTTAGTTCCTTTTTTGATTATTTCCTCTCTAAAATTATTAAAGACTCCGTTCGCTTTCGTTTCACCAACAACATTCATCAATTTGTCAACTAAACGATCTTTCAACAAAACAAAATCTTTTTCATAGGCAGAATCTAATCCTTCTAATAAAGGCTTATCTTGCGCTTTAGATTTTCTATCCTTAACAGCTCTTGAGAAAAGTTTCTTCTCAATAACAACGCCTCTTAATGAAGGACCAGCTTTCAAAGAAGCATCCTTAACATCTCCAGCTTTGTCACCAAAAATTGCACGAAGTAATTTCTCTTCAGGCGAAGGATCTGTCTCACCTTTTGGTGTGATTTTTCCAATAATTATATCACCTTCTTTAATTTCAGCTCCAATTCGAATAATACCATTCTCATCTAAGTCTTTCGTCGCTTCTTCACTTACGTTAGGGATATCAGAAGTTAATTCTTCCATTCCACGCTTCGTGTCTCGCACGTCAACTGTATACTCATCAATATGAATGGATGTGAAAATATCATCACGAACAACTCGCTCAGAAATAACAATAGCATCCTCAAAATTATACCCTTTCCAAGGCATGAAAGCCACTTTCAAGTTTTGTCCTAAAGCTAATTCACCTTGTTGAGTTGCGTATCCCTCACAAAGAACTTGTCCTTTTTCAACTTTATCACCTTTCTTAACGATTGGCTTCAAATTCATACAAGTACTTTGATTGGTTTTAGCAAATTTAGTCAACGTATAATGAGTAACTTCAGAATCAAAAGAAACTAATTTATCATCATTTGTCCAATCATAACGAATTACAATCTCATTTGCATCAACATATTCAACGACACCATTATTTTCAGCATTAATTAAAACACGTGAATCTCTTGCTACTAATCGTTCAATACCAGTACCAACGATTGGTGAACTTGGTTTCAATAAAGGAACCGCTTGACGTTGCATGTTAGATCCCATCAAAGCACGATTGGCATCATCATGTTCCAAGAAAGGAATAGAAGAAGCAGCAATCGAAGCAATTTGATTTGCTCCAACATCCATTAATGTTAAGTTTTTTGGTTGTACAACAGGGAAATCACCTTCAAAACGAGCTTTTACAAATTCAGTTAAGAAATTACCTTTCTCATCCACTTGTGCATTCGCTTGAGCGATCATTTTACCATCTTCTTCCTCGGCTGTTAAGTATATTGGTTCAGTACCAATAGCTACTTTTCCAGCAATAACATCGCGGTAAGGTGTTTCAATAAATCCAAGTTTATTTACTTTCGCAAATACACAAAGAGATGAAATCAAACCAATATTTGGTCCTTCAGGAGTTTCAATAGTACACAAACGACCGTAGTGCGTATAATGAACATCTCTCACCTCAAAACCAGCTCTTTCTCTAGACAAACCACCTGGCCCTAGTGCCGAAAGACGACGCTTGTGCGTTACTTCCGATAAAGGATTGGTTTGATCCATAAATTGAGATAATTGATTTGTTCCAAAAAATGAATTAATTACAGACGAAAGTGTTTTCGCGTTAATTAAATCGATTGGAGTAAAAACCTCATTATCACGTACATTCATACGCTCACGGATAGTTCTAGCCATTCTAGCTAAACCAACACCAAATTGTGCATATAATTGCTCACCGACCGTTCTAACACGACGATTAGAAAGGTGGTCAATATCATCAACATCTGCTTTTGAATTAACTAATTCAATCAAATACTTAATAATGCAGATAATATCATTCTTAGTTAAAACTCTAGAATCTTCAGAAGGATCAATCCCTAATTTTTTATTTAAACGGAATCGTCCAACCTCTCCTAAATCATAACGAGTATCAGAAAAGAATAATTTTTCAAAAACATTCTTAGCTGTTTCATAATCTGGTGGTTCGGCATTACGAAGTTGTCTATAAATATGCTCTACAGCCTCTTTTTGAGAGTTGGATGTATCTTTTTGAAGCGTATTATAAATAAGCGTAAAATCAGCACTATTGACATCTTCTTTGTGAAGAATAACCGTTTTAACTCCTGAATCCACAATCAAATCAACATGCGAATCCTCTATGATCGTTTCGCGATCGAGAAGAACCTCATTTCTTTCAATCGAAACAACTTCTCCTGTATCTTCATCAACGAAATCTTCTATCCAAGATTTTAACACACGAGCCGCCAATTTACGACCAACTATTTTCTTTAAATTAACTTTTGTCGCTTTAATCTCATCCGCTAAACCAAATATCTCAAGGATATCTTTGTCACTTTCATAACCAATCGCACGGAAAAGTGTTGTAACAGGTAATTTTTTCTTACGATCAATATAAGCGTACATTACACTATTAATATCTGTCGCGAATTCGATCCAAGAACCCTTGAATGGTATCACACGAGCAGAATACAATTTCGTACCATTTGCATGTCGACTTTGTCCAAAGAAAACCCCTGGAGATCTATGCAATTGAGAAACTATAACACGTTGAGCTCCATTAACAACAAACGAGCCTTTTGGTGTCATATAAGGAATAGTTCCTAAATACACATCTTGAACGATTGTTTCGAAATCTTCGTGCTCTGGGTCAGTACAATATAGCTTCAATTTCGCTTTTAACGGCACGCTATAAGTTAAACCTCTATCGATACATTCCTCGATAGTATAACGAGGTGGATCAACGAAATAATCTAAAAATTCCAAAACAAACTGATTACGAGTATCAGTTATTGGAAAGTTTTCAGAAAATACTTTAAATAATCCTTCCGTATCTCTATTTTCCGGTGTTGTTTCCAACTGGAAAAATTCTTGAAAGGACTTGATTTGTATATCCAAAAAATCTGGATATTCAAATTGATTTTTGCTTGATGCAAAATTAATTCTTGTCGATAAATTACTTGTTGTTGCCAAGGCTTAAATAATTTGTTGATGAAAATGCATTTTAACTATTCAATGTAAATAAACAGGAATAGGCACGAGCTTATTAAGCCGTGCCTTTCCATATTATGAAGAATGATAGTTATTTAATCTCAACTTCAGCTCCTGCTTCTTCAAGAGCAGTTTTAAGAGCAGCAGCTTCGTCTTTAGAAATTCCTTCTTTCAAAGCAGTAGGAGCTCCATCAACTAAGTCTTTTGATTCTTTCAAACCATTACCTGTTAATTCTTTTACAAGTTTAACAACTGCAAGTTTGTTAGGACCACCAGCTTTCAATATAACATCGAATTCTGTTTTCTCTTCTGCTACAGCAGCTTCACCACCTCCTGATACCATTACGGCAGCAGCAGCAGCAGGTTCAATACCATACTCATCCTTAAGGATAGTTGCAAGTTCATTAACTTCTTTTACTGTAAGGTTTACTAGCGTTTCCGCGATTTGTTTCAAATCAGCCATTTTGTTTTTTATTTAAATCTAAAGTTGTACAATTTATTAATTATGCTCTACTTTCGAGCGTTTTAAGGATACCAGCAATTTTACCACCAGCACCTGTAAGTCCAGAAACAACATTTTTCATTGGACTTTGCAATAATCCGATGATTTCACCAATCATCTCTTCCTTGCTCTTAATTGAACTTAACAATGTTAATTGATCATCACCAATAAACACAGCTTCATTAATATAAGCACCTTTAAGGACTGGTTTAGCACCTTTTTTACGGAATTCTTGAATCAATTTAGCAGGAACATTTCCAACTTCCGAGAACATAATAGATGTTGGTCCAGAAAGAGTGTCTTTCAAATCACCAAAATCTTTACCTTCAACACTCTCCATTGCTTTTTCAAGTAGTGTGTTTTTTACCACTTTTAAACGAATGTTAGATTGAAAACATTTTCTACGAAGAGTATTGATTGCTTCTACTGTTAATTCAGCAGTATCCGTTAAATAGATGACATTCGCGTCTTTTAATTCTGCCGCTAAATCAACTATATACTTACCTTTTTCTTCTTTTGTCATTTTACGTCAGTTTATTAAGCTACAACAGTTTTAGCATCAATTTGAATACCAGGACTCATTGTAGAACTCAGGTAAACACTTTTGATGTAAGTACCTTTAGCAGAAGAAGGTTTCATTTTGATAAGTGTTTGGATCAATTCCATAGAATTCTCACGAATTTTATCTCCATCAAAACTCACTTTTCCAACTGAGCTATGAATGATACCATATTTATCAACTTTGAAATCAATTTTACCTGCTTTCACTTCTTCAACTGCTTTTGCAACGTCCATTGTTACTGTACCTGTCTTTGGGTTGGGCATCAAACTACGTGGTCCTAAAATACGACCAAGAGCTCCAACTTTACCCATAACAGAAGGCATAGTGATAATAACGTCAATGTCAGTCCATCCTCCTTTGATTTTTTCAATGTAATCATCTAGACCTACATGATCAGCACCCGCAGCAATTGCTTCAGCTTCCTTATCCGGAGTACAAAGTACAAGAACGCGAACGTCTTTACCAGTACCATGCGGAAGAGAAACTGTACCTCTTACCATTTGGTTTGCTTTTCTTGGATCTACTCCTAATCTTACACAGATATCAACAGACGCATCAAATTTAGTAGTGGAAATTTCCTTAACCAAATCACATGCCTCTACTAAGGAGTATGCTTTAGCTATATCAAATTTAGCTAAAACCTCTTTTCTTTTTTTAGAAATTCTTCCCATTATAAAAACTATTATTTGGTTTTTGGTGCACTACCACCTTTAATTGTAACCCCCATACTTCTTGCCGTTCCTGCTATCATGCTCATTGCTGAGTCAACAGTAAAACAATTCATATCCGGCAATTTATCTTCTGCAATTGTACGAATTGTATCCCAAGACATCGATGCAACCTTTGCACGATTCGGTTCTGATGAACCTTTCTTAAGTTTCGTCAATTCCATAATTTGAATTGCTGCGGGTGGAGTTTTGATAATAAAATCAAAAGATTTATCACCATAAACAGTGATAACTACCGGTAATACCTTTCCTGGTTTATCTTGCGTTCTAGCATTAAATTGCTTGCAAAATTCCATAATGTTCACACCTTTCGAACCAAGAGCTGGTCCTACTGGTGGAGCTGGATTGGCAGCACCTCCTTTGATCTGTAATTTGATCAATCCTGCTACTACTTTAGCCATTTATATAAAAATTATGTAGTCAAACATGAGTATTCACGGGAAGCATTCAATTTTCGCTTTTCCTCACTCCTACGGTTAATAAACAATTTTAAACTTCTTTCGCCACTTGCATGTAACTTAATTCTAGCAAGTTTTTTCGTCCGAATATTTTCACCATTACTTTCAGCTTTTTCTTTTCTTCGTTGATTTCATCAACAACACCGCTGAAATTATTGAAAGGACCATCAATTACCTTAACAGACTCTCCAACTATAAATGGAATTTTCATTTCCTCTTCTGCTTCAGATAATTCATCCACTTTCCCAAGGATTCTGTTTACTTCTGCTAAACGCATTGGCACAGCTTCACCTCCTTTTTCAGTTCCTAAGAATCCGATAACATTTGGTATGCTTTTTATTACGTGTGTTACTTCACCCACAAGTGCAGCTTCAATTAAGACGTAACCAGGAAGATAAGATTTTTCCTTCATCACTTTCTTTCCATTTCTAATTTGGAAAACTTTTTCAGTAGGTATAAGAACCTGCTCTACAAAATCTTCTAATTTTAATCTAGAAATTTCAAGATCAAGATATTCTTTAACTTTCTTTTCTTTACCACTTACCGCTCTAACTACGTACCAACGTTTCTTAATATCTCCCATTACTTATATTAAAACATATCGTAAATAAAACCTAAAGCACCTTTCCAAGAAGAACTTGAATCTCCAACGATACCTAATCCAAAATCCATCACAAAAATAAACAGAGAAATTATAACAGAAGCTATAACAACTACTATCGTGTTACTTTGAAGTTCTTTCCAAGTAGGCCAAGTGACATTGTGAACCATTTCGTTCACAGTTTCGTTAATATATTCTCTAATTTTAGACACCTCTTTATATTTTTATGCGCGGGCAGCAGGGCTCGAACCTACGACCTACGGTTTTGGAGACCGCCACTCTACCAACTGAGCTACGCCCGCATAAAAAGGGGAGCAAGCTCCCCTTTTTAATTATTATTAATATACTTAATTAAGCAATAATTTCAGTCACCTGACCTGCACCTACAGTTCTTCCTCCTTCACGGATTGCAAAACGTAAGCCTTTATCCATCGCAACTGGTACAATTAATTTAACAGTTATTGAAACGTTATCACCTGGCATTACCATTTCACGTCCATCTGTTAAGAAAATTTCACCAGTAACATCAGTCGTACGGAAGTAAAACTGTGGACGGTATTTATTGTGGAATGGAGTATGACGTCCACCCTCTTCTTTTTTCAATACATAAATTTCAGCTTTGAAATCAGCGTGAGGTTTAGTAGAACCTGGTTTACAAATAACCATTCCTCTTTTAATATCCGCTTTATCGATACCACGTAATAAAATACCTACGTTATCTCCAGCTTCACCTCTATCTAAAATTTTACGGAACATCTCAACTCCTGTTACTGTGGAAGTTAATTTCTCAGTTCCCATTCCTAAAATCTCAACTGGATCTCCTGTATTGATAACACCTGTTTCTATACGACCTGTAGCTACAGTACCACGACCTTGAATCGTGAATACATCTTCAACAGACATTAAGAATGGTTTATCCATATCACGGGGAGGTAGTTCGATGTAAGAATCAACTGCATCCATTAATTCGTCAATTTTAGCAACCCATTCCGGCTCTCCATTCAATCCACCTAAAGCAGATCCAAGGATTACTGGTGCATTATCTCCATCATAATCATAGAAAGATAATAACTCACGGATTTCCATTTCAACTAATTCAAGTAATTCAGCATCATCTACTAAATCTACTTTATTCATGAAAACAACTAAACGAGGAATACCTACTTGGCGTCCTAATAAGATGTGCTCACGTGTTTGTGGCATTGGTCCATCAGTTGCAGCAACAACGATAATTGCACCGTCCATTTGAGCAGCTCCAGTTACCATGTTTTTAACGTAATCCGCGTGACCTGGGCAATCAATATGCGCATAGTGACGGTTTGCAGTTTCATACTCTACGTGTGATGTATTAATAGTAATACCACGTTCTTTTTCTTCTGGTGCATTATCAATAGAAGAGAAATCACGCACTGCAGCCAATCCTCTACTTGATAATACACAAGTAATTGCTGCTGTTAACGTAGTTTTACCATGATCTACGTGACCAATTGTCCCGATGTTTAAATGCGGTTTAGAACGATCAAAATTTTCCTTAGCCATTATTATATTTGTTACTTAGTTAATAAAAAAACAACTTATCTAAATGTCAAAAATTCACCCAATACTGGGTGAAACAACATCCACTTGTAGAGCCAATGACGAGAATTGAACTCGTGACCTCTTCCTTACCAAGGAAGCACTCTACCCCTGAGCTACACCGGCCTTTAAAACTGAACAAAAAAAGAGCGGGAGACGAGACTCGAACTCGCGACCCTCAGCTTGGAAGGCTGACGCTCTACCAACTGAGCTACTTTCGCATTTTATTTTGGTGAGTGCAAATATAATA
>CAMDAO010000024.1 GCA_945888595.1 Chryseobacterium gleum
ATTAAATCAATTGATTTTTCTTTCTCATTTTTTTCTGCATAGGTGATGTGATTCATTTTAGAAATTTTCATTAAGAATTCTTTTTGAGCTTTTTCATCCGGATTACTTACTAAACTTTCGTAAGTTGACGAGGAATTGAAGATTAACATTCTACCATCGGAAGTCATTTCTTGTTTTTCAGATTCACCAAGAACTTCTTTCTTTGGTACCACTTCCTTTTTACAACTCACAAAAGTGAGAGTTAGAAGAATTGAACATACCCCTCCTAAAAATAATAACTTTTTCATTTAAAAATTTTTACGTTAAATAATTACTTATATTCTGCTTCAATAAATTGAATTGAAAAAATAATTTTGGCGCCTTCGATTATTGACTCTTTTTCAAATTAAACTAAACAATGGTACAAAACTAACAAATTTATTTTAACTAAAAAATAATTAACAAACTATTAATGTAAAAATAGTTTAAACTTTGCCCTGATATAAAGACTTGATATATATTACAAAAGCGGGCAGTGATGTCAGCTTTTTTTGCTTTTCCTGAAAATTAATTTTCACTTAAAAAAACTATAATACTCCCCAAATGTTGGACAACTTTTCTTCAAAGTTAAGTTTATTTTAAGATACTTTTTCATACTGTGAGAAAAACACATTTGGTGTTTCATATCCCAAAGATTCATGTCTTCTATCATCTAACGCTTGGCGCTGTTTTTTTTGTGTTGCGCCTGCGGCAAAAAAAATGGAGCTAAGCGTTTGTTATGAGCTTTTTATTTTTTTACCTTTCCATGGTATAACTTGAATTTTTCTTGAAAACTGCAAATAAACACCACTTCCACGACTAAAACTTCCAAAATTGTATGTTTTATTTTCGATATTCGAATTAACTGTAATCTCTGATATTACAGTGTTTAAAATTGATTTTGATTTACTATAAAACAAACTTATTGAACCAATGTATTTTCCTTGTATTGAAATATCATCAGTTAGACCAAAATTAAAAAGAAAAGATTTGTACTGGTTTTTACTTACGTATGAATTAATTTCAAGAATTGAGTAATTTTCATCTAATAAAACTGAATATTCATCAAACTGAGATTTTTCTGTCGAAATTCCTCCAACTCGAAATGCCAATCCAAGACCAAAATCAAAAAATAATTTATTGTTTTGATTTATTTTATCTAGAAGAAATGACGATTGAATATAATACCGTCCAAAGCTATTTCCTTTAAAGTATTTAATTTTTGAATCAGTATAAGTACCAGAAATAGACTCATAATTATTAAAATTAATTTTAGCACCACAAACACTTTCATCTTGGTTTATTCCAATTTCAATTAGAAAATCACTTTTGACCTTTATACCAAGACTTAATCCTACTAAAAGAGGTGAAAATTTCTTTGGTAAAATGACTGTTCTATTTTCATAAGAAAAGTAATTGTTTGAATTAAAAACTGAACTCTCAAAACTAGTTGGAGTGCTACTTGTAAATTGACCTTTAAAAGAAATCGTTGGTTTCAGATAAAAAGTTGATTGGGCAAATGAATGCCCAATCAACAAAATAAAGATTAACCTGATCATGGAAACCAAGGATTGTTTTGTTGGATACGATTCCAATCAGTAAAAACTGTAGTGTAAGGATTAGAACCTTGCGGTTGTCCGTCTATTTCGCATCTACCTCTCGATTTTACATGAACGCCATTTAAATTTTGTGAGCCCGAATAAGATTGATATTTATGAATATTTTTTGTTGTTGGACTTTCACTATACCAAGGAAAACTATAAGCCCCTACTGTATTACCACATCTTACATGATACCATAAATTTTCAACTTGAATGTAAAACCTATATGCCCCATTTGGTGCGTTCGATCTTACCCAGACTGCTAAAGAGTAATAAATTCCATATTTATTATAATCATTGTAACACCAAAATTGATATGAAGTATTCGGAATTGCTTGAAGATTAGATATAGATTCTTTGCCTCCAATGCCGGATTCTCCACAAATAAGAGCTTTTTGACCAGCATCACCACTTTCTGCTAATTCAATAACATCTTGGTCTGTTGAAAATTTTCGAATATTTTTATTCGATTTATTTTCGCTAACCAAATCTTGATATTCACTTATGTTGTTTGCTGGTAATACGTAAACCGACTCTGTTGGTTTATTAACTCGATATAAATAATCGCCAATTTGAACTATCCAATCATCATTTAATATTTGTGCTAAATCATCATCACCAATTAAATCATCACTTTCACTAGATTTAGAAATTGATATTTTTTCAGCATATGTTGTATGCTTGAAAGCTGCAACTTGTTTTAAAAATGATGATTTAATTTGTTCAGTTGGATTATTTACCACTTTTTCATAATCTTCGGTTGATTTGAATATTAACATCCTGCCATCTGAAGAAATATTAAATTCTGAATTTGTTTTTACATCTTTGGTTGTTGGGTTTTGAATTTCTTCCTTTTTACAACTCACAACCGAGGCTGCTAGAAGAATTGAAAATACCCCCCTCCTTAATAATACCTTTTTCATATACAAATTTTTCACGTTAAATAAATTAATTTAATTCTGCCTCGATAAATTGAATTGAAAAAATAATTTTGGCGCCTTCGATTATTGACTCTTTTTCAAATTAAACTAAACAATGACACAAAACTAAAAAAATTATTTTAACTAAAACATTATTAACAAACTATTAATGTAAAAATAGTTTAAACTTTGTCCTGATATAAAGACTTAATATATATTACAAAAGCTGGCAGTGATGTCAGCTTTTTTTGCTTGAAACTTATTTCATAAAACGATAACGGATCCCTGCGCTAGCTATCAGCCCTACATAATAGTTGCTAATAATCGATGTTAACTCAAGATGAAAAACGATTTTTTTTAGATTCCATTGGATAAAAGTTAAACCCTACTTTCATTCAATTTAAAAGGTAGATTTGAAATCGGTAGTTACATCTTATAAACAAGTCCAATCCTCAATTTATGATTATCTCTAACAATTGGTGTTGGAAATTCATACGGATGACTTTCATTACTATAGTAATATTTACCCAAACTAAATTCTGAATAGACGCCAATATTTTTCCAGAAATAATAAGAAGCACCAATTCCTACACCATATTCTTCATGGTGTCCACTTAAATTGGTAAGAGTAGAATTAATATACAAACCACCATATTTTCCAGTTATGTAAAAATCTACAGGGAAATTATTTCTTTTACTAATTAACGGAAGAATATGGTAGTTAAAATTAACTCCAAAATAAGGAATAAAACCTTCTTTTTTTTCTATATATCCTAACCATTTATTATTAGATATCCCCATATAAATACCAAATTCAAAATTATTAAAAACTCCATAGTTCCCTTCAATTCTTAGATTTCCAGTTTTATCCTTTTTATAACCTAGGTCAGAACCATCGGATAATTTAGCCCCTGTCACATATCTAGAATATCCAAATTTAAAATTCCATCTATTTTTGATTGGATTTTCTTGGCCGAATAAACAAGTGAAATTTAATGATATTACTATTAATATATATTTCATATTTAATTTCAATTTAATAATGGAGGTTATTATTTACATAATAACCTCCATCAACTAATAACGATTATGATTAAAATAAATGCACATTACAATTTAAAAAGGCTGGGCTTGTGGAAGGTGAATCTGCCCAACACTTATAACCACCATAATGCATATTGTAACGAGCGAATACACCAACAGAAATAACTCCTCCGTCCAAAACATATTCCAATTTAGAATCGCTTTTTCCTGCTTCATATTTATAGTGGTATGTTCTATCCCAACCAGTTGTTTTTAATATATCTACAGCGACTTTAATATCACAACTTAGCGTTCTTGTGCAATAATACCAAATCCCTAATGTTTTTTTATAAGGCCTAACTATAACACTGTTATTTAACGCTGTAATTGGAACATTATTAATATCATAAAAATCATAATAGCCAATTCCCATTTCAATCTTAGTTCTATCATTCGTGTTCGTTGATGAACTACTTGCATAAGCACCGCAATTATTGGCTACGTCTTTATTTGTGTATTTGACCTCTCTTTTAAATAACATTACTCTAAATTCATCACTTGATTCAAGTTCGCTCAAACTTTTAGGGTTTAAAGATTTTAATTTTGAAACATTTTTAACATTTGTTGCAACTAAACCATCTTCATAAACTTTGTAAACAAAATTATTAACTCTAAATAATTGATCAATATTTGCAAGATATCTATATGGAATACTCGAAAGAACAGTCTCAAAAACATTTTCATTTTGTTCATCTTTAATCACTCTTACAAAGTCACTATTTAAATTTACAAAATTCATTAATTCATCTTGTGATTTTAAATTTTCAATATGAGATTTATTGTAAATCTCATCACTAATTCTCCCAAAAGATTTGAAATTTTTTGAGTCCTCATATTGTATTAATTCTTCTAAATTAGCTGAAAGAACAAAATTTAATCTTTCAGTAAGTTCACTTTGGTTTTCAAATTTTAATATTTGACTTTTAGAACTTAAATTTCCATTTAATGGGGATACATTTTCCTTTTTACAACTCACAACCGAGGCTGCTAGAAGAATTGAAAATACCCCCCCTCCTTAATAATACCTTTTTCATACACAAATTTTTCACGTTAAATAAATTAATTTAATTCTGCCTTGATAAATTGAATTGAAAAAATAATTTTGGTGCCTTCGATTATTGACTCTTTTTCAAATTAAACTAAACAATAATACAAAACTAAAAAAATTATTTTAACTAAAACATAATTAACAAACTATTAATGTAAAAATAGTTTAAACTTTGTCCTGATATAAAGACTTGATTTAATTTTACAAAAGCTGGCAGTGATGTCAGCTTTTTTTGCTTTATGATGTAAATCTTTGGTGTGATTTCATTTTTTTTCATACATTTGAACACTATGACTAAAATATTAGCTTCGAGTTTTGTCTTGTTTTATTTCCTTTTTTCAATTGGAATAACGGCAAATGTGCATATTTGTCGTGAAAAAATTCGGTCAATTTCATTTTTTAGTACACCCAAATCTTGCTGTGGCAAAATGAAAATGAAAAAAGGATGTTGTAAAAATCTACAATTTGTAGTAAAAAAGACCGGGGAGGAAAAAATCAATCCATCACAGAAAATTCAAATTCATACCCTATTTTCTTTACCTCAAGAGGCTAAATTTGTCGAAAAATCACCATATATTTCTTTTTTAGAAATTGATAAACCTATACTGTTTCATCCACCGCCTGAAAATAATTGTAGGTATCCAAGTATTTGTATCAAAAACTGTACTTTCTTAATTTAAATAAACTTTTTTCAATCATTAGTGAGAGATTGAGTTTTTTGCGCGTTATTATTTTTCTTCTCACAAGAGAATATTACTAGTAACAATGAAGAACAAAAGCAATTTCTTGAAATTTAAAAAAAGAGTTTACAATTAAATGAAAGAATAAAAGAATGAAATCATTCACAATTACTATACTTTTCCTGTTTTTATGCGGCTACGGGCATTCTCAAATTAAGGGAATTGTCTATGCGTATGAAAAGAGTGACAATAACAAAAAAGTCATCCCTTGGGCTCAAATCACGTCGTTGACAACAAAAAAAATAGCAACGACAGCTGCAGATGGAAGTTTCTCCATTGATCTTGATAACGAATATCCAGATACCCTTCTTTTCACATTTATCGGTTACTACACGGATACACTAATTGTCGATAAAAAATTTGAAAAGATTCGCCTAGAAATTACGCTTTATTCAGACCAAATTTTAGAGGAAGTTGTGATTTCTGCGCAGAAAAAAGAGTACGGAATAATGAAAATGAAAACGCTAAATATCGAAACAATCGGTGATGGAGAAATTAAAAAAGCAGCTTGTTGCAACTTGTCAGAATCGTTCCAAACGAATACCTCGGTCGATGTTACGATAACGGATGCTGTTTCTGGGGCAAAAAAAATTCAAATGATGGGTTTGGATGGCGTTTATACACAAATTCAATTCGAAAATACACCTTACCTGCGAGGTTTAGAGAGTTCATTCGGATTAAGTTCTATTCCAGGGACTTGGATCGAATCCATTCAAATTACAAAAGGAACTGGAAGTGTTGTGAATGGGTACGAATCGATGGCTGGATTAATTAATCTCGAATTCAAAAAGCCGGATAAAATGGAAAAAATCTATTTCAATATGTACTCCAATAACTTTGGTAGAGCTGAAATTAATGTCGATGGAAGTTATTCAATCAATAAAAAAATAACGGGTGCGTATTTTGTTCATGGAGCCACATTTGGCAGTGAAGTCGATCAAAATAAAGACGGCTTTAGAGATATTAACCTGAGTAAAAATCTTTCGGTGTTGAATCGCTGGAAATACCAAGGAGAAAGAATGGTTGCGCATTTTGGGGTTAACGCTTATTACCAAGGCAAAATTGGAGGTCAAATCGGTTATTCTCCGACAACTCTTTCTTCCCTTTACGGAGTTAATATTGACTCGAAGCATATTGATGCTTTTGCGAAAACTGGTTTCCTATTTAAAAATAAAACCACTCGCTCTTTTGGTGTTCTTTATAATTTAAAATACCAAGAAACGGCAGCTCTTTTCGGGATCCGATCTTTTACAGGTGTTGAAAAAAGGGCGTATATTAACACTGTTTTTGAAGATCAACTTTTTAATCCAAAACATATCATTAAATGTGGTTTTAGTTTTGTTTATTCAGATATTACTCAGAAACTGGATTCAAACGTAGCATTTGCCTATACACCAATCCATATTTCTCGCGTTGAGATTATTCCTGGTTATTATGCCGAATACACGATGACGCAATCAAGATTAGCAACGGTGATGGGAGCTAGAATTGACTATCATAATCTGTATGGAATGCAGATTTCTCCGCGCTTAAATGGTAAATTCAAGATTACTGAAAATATTGATCTTCGCTTTACAGGTGGAAAAGCTTTCAGAACTCCCAACATTCTAATTGATAATATTTCTTTGCTTGCATCCTCCCGAAAATGGATTATTGACCCAAAATTAACCCCAGAAATTTCTTGGAACTATGGTGTGTCCATCAGTTATGATTTCTTGATGAAGAAACGTAAAAACAGCTTCAATATTGATTTTTACAGGACTCAGTTTGTAAATCAAATGGTGGTAGATAGAGATGTTTCGAATCAAACAATTTACTTTAACAATCTACAAGGGCAATCCTTTTCAAATGTTTTGCAAACTGAACTCAATATCGCTTTAACAAAAAGGTTTGACTATCGTTTGACATACAAACTAATGGATGTTGAAGCCGAATTGAATCAACAAGTACAGCAACAATTAATGGTTCAAAAACATCGCTGGTTGTCAAATCTAAGTTTCAAATCACTCAATAAGAAATGGGAAGCCAATATAACCGGTGTTCTAAACGGAAAAATGAGACTGAAGATGGCCCCAGTCTCCAATGATCCAAAGACTTTTAACACGACCAGTTCCATGTATGCAACGATCAATGCTCAAATAACCTATATTTATAAAAAATGGGATTTTTACATTGGTGGGGAAAATTTAACGAATTATACTCAAAAAAATGTTATTATTGATGCACAGAATCCGTTTGGCTCTTATTTTGATGCAACAATGGTTTGGGCTCCAATCTATGGAATTACTGTCTACGGTGGAATACGTTATAAATTAAAACACATGCCAAAATAAATTATTAATTATTAAATCCAATTAAACATGAAAAGTATCTTATTTATCGCAACGATTGCCCTCTTTTCTTTCACTACTAAAAAGTATGAAATAAAAGAGGTAGTAATAAAAACATCCGCGGAATGCGACATGTGTAAAGAACTAATTGAAGAAAAATTAAATTATACAAAAGGGATAACCTATGTAAATCTTGAAGTTTCGTCAAAATTACTCACTGTAAAATACAAAGAAGATAAAATAAGCCTTGAAAAAATACGCGAAATTATTTCCAATTTAGGATATGACGCCGACGAAATAAAAGCAAATAGTGAAAAGCAACAAAGTTTACCCAAATGTTGCAGGCCAGATGGAATGAAATAAGAGTGCAATAATTCGACGTATTTAGATGATTTAATACAGAATAAATTATTAACTTTAAGTATAAAAAATTAATAATCAAAAAACTACAAATGAAATTCGTCATACTAATCTCCGTCTTTAGTGCTTTATTTTTAACATCCTCCTGCACTAATTCGGCGGAAAAATCGAAAGGGTTTGCTTGCCCAATGGAATGTGAGGGTAAGAAAATATATGAAAAAGCAGGACAATGCCCCGTCTGCGAAATGGATCTAGAAAAAATATAACAAACTAAAATAAACAATTATGAAAAAAATAGTATTCTCAGCAATTTACGTCTTTACAGCAAGTTTTACATTTGCACAAACAGCAACAGATTTCACGGCAAATGATTGCGCTGGAACATCACATCATTTATTTGCAGAATTAGATGCAGGAAAAATCATCGTTGCTGCTTTTGTCATGCCTTGCGGATCATGCGCCTCGCCATCACTAGCAGCGTATAACGCCGTTCAAAGTTTTGCGACCTCCAATCCTGGTATGGTTTTATTTTACTTAGTGGATGATGCAGCCAACACCTCTTGTTCAACTTTAAGTGCTTGGGGAACAACTAATTCAATGCCTTTAGCAACTTCATTCTCAACTTCTAGTTTTAAGATGAGTCAATATGGAACAGCAGGAATGCCAAAAATTATTGTGATGGGAGGAACTGATCATGCGGTTACGTATAATCTAAATAGCGGAGTATCCACTCTTGGTGTGCAAAATGCAGTAAATGCGTTATTACTTAGTGCTGGTATTTCTGAAGATTTAGAGTCAGCTGATTTTAACTTAAAAGTTACTCCAAATCCGGTAATTACGGATTTTCAGATTTCATATACGCTGGATGCTCCTAGTTCTGTAACAGCAGAAATATTTTCAACAACTGGTCAATTGGTATACTCACATAATGAGTTAAATCAACCCGCTGGAGAATATAAAATGAATGTAGGTGAAAATTCAAAAGTAGAAAAAGGAATATACATTTTAAAATTGACTACTGATTCAAAATCGAAAACTATCCATTTTGTGATTGAATAATCGTAATTTAGTATGTCAAAAAGTATACTTCTATTCGTAGTTCTTTGCTCATTTTCAAGACTAGTATTTTCCCAAGGATGTTGTTCGGGGGGAAGTGCTAGTCCTATTGCTGGGGGTACATCTCAAGGTGTATTAAACGACAAGCAGTTGGAAGTAGCCGCCAACTATCAATACCTTAATTCGAATCGTTTTTTAGCGAAAGATAGGGATACAGTATCCTTATTTAATAATCTGTCAAGTAATTATCTGTATTTCAGATTGGCGTATGGTTTAAGTACTAAATTAACGATGTCGTTAGAAACAGGTTATTTTCTCAACCGAACAATGATTGGACTGGAAAATGCAGATACAATTCAAACTTCAGGAATTGCTGATTTAATCATTTTTCCCCGTTACCAAGCCTATTATCATTGCACAGATAAAAAGAAAACGGAGTTTACTGTTGGTTTAGGGTACAAAATTCCGCTAGGAAGTCATGATGATTCTACCGTTTTTTATCAAGACCCCGTATCAGGAAAGCAATATTTTCAGACCGCTCCACCTACCGTTCAATTAACGAATGGAGCGAATGATTTCATTTTTTATTCTTTTTTCTTTAACAGTTTTTTGAAAAAGAACTTCCGCGTATTTGCGAATAGTATTTATGTGCATAAAGGTTGGAATTCGCTCGGGCAAAAATTTGGAGACTATGCAAGTGTAAGCGTCTTCTTTGGGAAAACTTTTTTTAAGCGATTAGGAGTTACAGCCCAAATTAAAGGCGAATGGGTAGGAAAAATGAAAACAGACAAACTAGTGGATATGGTTGCATATTATAACGTATATCCTGCTTCAACGGGAAATAGAAAAGTATTCATTGCTCCTCAAATTAGCTACAATTATAAAGATTTCACTTTTTATGCTTTATCCGAAATTCCAATTTATCAATATTTGAATGGGGCGCAAGTTGGAAGTCAATTTCAATTTACGACAGGAATTTCATACAAATTTGATTTAAAAAAGAAAGAATAGCTCTCAAGGATACTTCAAAATTAACGATCATTTAAATAACTCCCGTTGGCCATGCTCCAATTGGAATTGGATTTATCACAGGTAATCAAGCACTAAAATAGGTTCGCACTGGATGAGAGTTTATTAGACTCTCTTTTCTTTTTTAAAACCTTTTTTCCTTACCTTTACAAAAAAATAATATGGTAGAAGTAGGAATCATAATGGGTAGTGCATCAGATTTACCAATCATGCAGGATGCAGCAGATATTTTAAAAGAATTCGGAATTGAATTTGAAATGAATATTGTGTCAGCACATCGTACTCCAGAATTGATGTTTGAATATGCTAAAAATGCTCATAAAAAAGGGCTAAAAGTTATTATTGCAGGTGCTGGTGGTGCTGCACATTTACCTGGTATGACTGCTTCTTTAACACCATTACCTGTGATTGGTGTACCGGTGAAATCTAGCAACTCAATTGATGGTTGGGATAGTATTTTATCTATACTGCAGATGCCTAATGGGATTCCGGTGGCGACAGTTGCTTTAAATGCGGCAAAAAATGCAGGAATATTAGCGGCAAAAATTATTGGGGCTTCGAACCCTGTAGTTCTTGAAAAATTAATGATCTACATGGAAGAGATGAAACAGAAAGTGATCGTAAGTGGCGAAAACTTGAACAATAAAATCGGATTCTGACATTGATTGATCAGTACTTCAATACGTATCCTTAAAAATAGTCTAGAACTTTTCATTTTTAATAAATAATTTTTAACTTGGCACCAATATTGGTTAGCGAAAATCATTATTTATAAATTTATATATACTACTATGAAAACAAATTTTTTACTTTCACTTGCTCTTTCTTTCAGCAGTCTTTTGGCCATGGGGCAACAACCGATTGCTAATCTTACTATTTTCTCTGATAGTGGAGATAAATTTTTTCTATATCTAAATGGGGAACAACAAAATAATTTAGCCCAAACGAATTTAAGAGTTGAGGACCTGCCTCAGGCTTATTATAGTGCGAAAATTGTTTTCGAAGACAAAGTTACCCCTGAAATTGAAAAAAATTACCTGGGATTAACAGATGCAGATGGCGTTATGCAAGATGTAACCTACAAAATTAAACGAGATAAAAACAATGGAAAAATGTCTTTAAAGTTTTTTTCCATGGTGCCTGTTCAACAAAACTATAGTCCGCCTGCAAATGTGTATGTTCAACATTACGGCGCTCCTATTCAAGTAATTACAACTGCTCCTGCGACAACAGGAACCACTGTAACGCAAACAACTACTACAACTACAGGAGTTGGAACTAATCATCCAAACGGCGCAGGAGTAAGTGTTAATGCAGGAGGAATTAATATGAGTATTAATATTAATGACCCAATTCTTGTAAACGGTACAACACAAACAACTACGACTACCACATCTACTTCCTCATCATCCAGTAGTACAATGAATAATAATGCGACAACTACAAATATCGGATGTTCTGAAATGATGGCAGGTGATTTTACAAGTGCCTTGGCGACGATTAAAAAACAAGCGTTTGATGATACAAGATTGACAACTGCTAAGCAAATTGCTGGAAGTAACTGTTTAAATACGAATCAAATATCTAGTATCTGTAAAGAATTTGCATTTGAGGACTCGAAACTTGAATTTGCAAAATTTGCGTATGATCATTGCAGTGAAAAGAAGAACTATTTTAAAGTGAACAATGTATTTAGCTTTAGTTCAAGCACGGATGAATTAAATACATACATCCAAGGAAGATAAAAATTAAGAACGAATTGAAAAGAGATGGTGTTTGTAAAATACCATCTCTTTTTTTTGCTCAAATTAGAGCATTATCTCAATAATTCCTGAATTAACAGTCGTTTTATATTCTTTTAAATTGGAACTTGCTGGCGGATTATTGACCTTTCCTGTCAAAGAAAAAGAACTTCTATGCAGATTACAATCAAATCCAGAATTTGTGGCTATCAGCGATGTTTCTTGATGTGTACACCTTAATTCAAAGGATCGATAGGTATTATTAATGGATTTAACAAGGGCAATTTCATAGTCTAAAAGGAATTTTTTACTTCATTCCATTTCGTAAAACCGCATGTAAATACTTTTCTTCACTCCTTGCTCTATCGTTTCGTCTTCAAAAGCGATGCTTTTTCTTTCGCAGAAAAAGCGAAACGCGATTACGAAAAATTTACAGCTAATTCTGGGGAAAGACCAATTCAACTATGCTTCGAAATTAATTTACTTGTTGACTTAATTTTTTATTTGGTCCCACTTTTTAGCTATGATCGAGTGTTTTTTCTTACAAAAAATGTCGCTTGAATATGAATCCAAGCGACATTCATTAATTTTTAAAAAGATTATAATTTGCTGTGAGAACCATCGCAAAAACCAGGGTTAGCTGTATGTTTGCAAGTACACAAGTAGGCTGTTTTACTTTCTTCAGCTACAAATACTTTCGGTACAAATGTTGAACCTTTATGGGCACCATCGCAAAATGGTTGATTCGTCGATTTTCCGCATGAGCACCATGCATATGTTTTTCCAGCTTCTAATTCAACTGCTAAGGGTGTTTTTCCGGCAATAATTGGTTTTTCCATGTTCTATTTTTTATGTGAAGATACTAAATTAAATCTATCAATTTTCATTATCCAAGAATGGAAGGTTTTCTAAGAATTGTTCCAACATATACCATCGAAGAAAGCATAATACCCGGAATCGGCATATGTCCCGCAACAATTTCTGCTACAATCATCCCTCCACCGAAAGAACATAAAAGCAAAAAGCCTACGCTGCTCGTTTTTGGAATCCAATACAACGCAAGGCATACTACAATAATAGCACCTTTTTTTATTTCAATTGTTTTCACTGCTCTATTTTTTTCTATTCAAGTGCACCATTCTTTTTTGCCACATCGATCCAATGTTCTGATAGATTTTTTGGATTTGCTCCAATACCTCGCGCAAGATATAAAGCAATGCCCATCATGATAACAGAAGCTTCGTGTAATTCTTGATTCGTTTGTGCATGTCCAAATTTTTCTTGTACTTTTTGTTCGAGTTGATGATAGTGCGCAGCCGCAAATGAAATAGGATCTTCCAGATCTTCCACGATTTCAGGAATCATCAGAAAATCGATCCACTCTGCTCCTATTCGCTTGGATAACATTTCAGGACTCTCATCCCCCATTTCCCTCCAAATTTGCAGTGTTTTCTTATCTCCAGATTTTGCTAAACCAGTATCGAGCAGGTAAATAAACGAAATGTCAGCACTATTTTGCATGAATTCCAAATAGTGATCTTGGGCAATTTCGAATGTATCTGTGATTTGACCTTCTAAGTATTCACCGACAGTTAGGTAAGGTAATTCAAGCACTTCAGGACAGCCATTTAAACACGGAAATTGATTTCCTTGAAAGATATAATTTACCTCCTCATTTTGTATTTGACGTCCTAAGGGAAATAATCGACAGGATAAAGGTCTTCCGGCATGCACGCTGCATCCAAAATTCTCACTATACTGACTACACGCTGGTTTTTTTCGAAAATCTTCCGCTCCATCAAACCGCAAACGAATGCCGCCAAAATCACAATAAAGATCTCGAAATTCTCTTGGCGTAATTTTTTTCTCTTGGGCAAGACGGGCTAATTCCCACGGATTCAGCAATACCGTATTACCGTGACAACAGGTTCCACCGCGTGAACAAGTAAGAGGCAAAGAATCTTGAATACAGAGTTTGGTAGTAATCATTCCCATTGCTTTATGTTACATCCCACGAATTTTGTGTTGACTTTAAAAAATCAAAATCACCATGTAAAATCTGAAAGAGCAGTTGAATTAAACCAATCCTGAAATTTGGACCATTTCATTGACATCCAAAGCATAATTAACCTCAGAATTTCCGAAACCAAATAAGCTTAAGAAATCGCTTTCATACCCTTTCAAATCACCTATTTGATGAAGAGAATCGGTTGTCGCTTGTTTCCATAATTCAGCCACTTTCGCTTGAACTTCTTCACGCATTTCCCAATCATCTATGCGAATTCTTCCATTATTATCTGTTGGAATTCCTTTGTTGGTGAACAATCGCTCCCCATATAATCGTTGAATTTGCTCAATGCAACCTTCATGTATCCCTTCTTCTTTCATCACCTTGTAGAGCAAAGAAATATAAAGAGGCATCACAGGAATAGCAGAACTAGCTTGCGTTACTAATGCTTTATTAACAGAAACGTAAGCAGATCCGTTCACCTTCTTTAATTTTTCAGTGATCGTAAAAGCAGTTGATTCTAAATGATCTTTTGCTCTACCAATCGTTCCATTTCGGTACACGGGTTCAGTTAATTTTGGTCCGATATAAGAATAAGCAACGGTTTTAAAATTCTCAGCAAGTAAATCTTCTTTTAACAACGCATCCATCCACATATCCCAATCTTCGCCACCCATCACTGCCACTGTATTACTGATTTCTTCCTCATTACAAGGTTCAATCGTAATATTTGACACAATTCCTGTATGAAAATCTACAGTTTTATCTGTAAACGTTGGTCCTATCGGTTTTAATACTGAACGATGCGTGACACCGGTAACAGGATTCGCTCTCACAGGAGAAGCAAGGCTATAAATAACCAAATCCACCTTCCCAAAATCAGCTTTTATTAAATCTATTGTTTGTTGCTTTATTTCAGCAGAAAAAGCGTCACCGTTAATACTTTTTGCATACAAACCTTCACTCTCTGCATAGGAATGAAATGCGGCCGTATTGTACCAACCTGGAGAACCTGGTTTTCCTTCTACAGGTGGTTTTTCAAAGAAAACACCAATGGTAGAAGCATTTGAGCCGAAGGCACTTGTAATTCTAGAGGCTAACCCAAAACCCGTTGAAGCTCCAATAACCAGAACTTTTTTGGGTCCATCTATTAATCCTTTGGATTTTATGTAATTAATTTGACTCAACACGTTTTTATCGCATCCTACTGGATGAGACGTTAAACATATAAATCCTCTCATTCTTGGTTCTATAATCATCTTGCTACTTTGAATTCGGGTCTAAAATTACAATAATTTGCGAATTAATAATGCAAACACAGAGAGATTATTAGTTGGTAGGTGTAAAAAGTACCTTGGTTAATTTTTGGATATCTAAAAATAAAATGTACCTTTAAAAAAAATTGTAAGGAAAGTATGAGTTTACCGCTTGAGCTAATCATTCATAAAAAGTCATATTCGGAAGTAATCGGATATAATTCTGATTTGAAGCGAATTATTAAAAATAAAGATAGTAGAAATATGCGCAACACTAAGTATCAGCGAAGCTAATTGCGTATAGCAAAACGTTATGGGTAAGTTTAAAAAAAGACATAGCGGGAGACACTAATAAATATTAACTTTGAACTTCTTTGCAAGCATTTACAACTGATAACAATAAAACGTGGAGACCAGAAGCCACTCAAAAAAACGGCCTGTCCCGACAGGTGATTCGGGAGGCGTATTCTGAAAAGCCTAATGAGTAGGAATGAAAATTAAATTCAAATAAAATGAAAAATTCACTTTTAATACTTCTTCTAACATTATTTTGTCCTGCAGTAAATGCTCAGACAGGAGTAATTTACAATTTTGCTTTCAGAATAGATGACGAACTTATTACACAAATGAAAGTTCAAAATAAGGATTACAAAATTCTTAATCTTTCAACTATTGAGGATATGCCAAAAGAGCTTTCAGATACGCTTATATTAATTAGTGAAAATATGTTGGGGGCTTTTCTCGATGCCAAAATTATGAGTATGGTGCCAGAAGAAAAATTTGTTATGGGTGCATTACCACAACATCTTATGTATTTACCAGCAAATTTTTTCAAAAAGGCAGTAAAAACATTTGATTCATTAAATATTTTTATAGATATAGCCTGTTATATTTCTGCAAGTGGAGGCGAGAAAATTACTTTTGCCAATAATTCATATTCTAAAATTAAACCCAAATTAAGTTTATCAATTAAAATATTTAACAAAGAGAAGGAATTGATTGAAACGAAAGAGGTGGTTTTAAAAGACTTTGAAAAATTAAGATCTAAAACCTTCTATGAAACATATGGAATTAAAGGTTTAGCTCAAAACACGGATGAAAAGACCATATCGGAAACAATTAATTCTAATGACGTTCTGCGAATGTATGTCACAGCATTAGTAGTTGCTTTACAAAAATAAAACCTTACTATTCTTTTTTATGAGTTAAATTAAATTTTGAGGTAAATTAGAAAAATTAAGACATATCAGCACATGCAAGAAATTGGTGGTTTAGTGCTTAAATGAAGTTTTTTGTCCTTCAGCTGACGGATTCATTGCTTGCAGGCAGTTTTGTGCTTCGAAATCACCAACTTCTTGTAGCTGCAAACCGTCAGGCTGTCAAAAAACCTACATTTTCACAATCCACCATTCAAAATAGCTTTGTTTTTTTTCGATTTTAAGCGTTGTATTCGGTTGTATTTTTAGGCTAGTGAATTGTAATTCAAAACACGAAAGTTGTCACAGAGTCTTAAAAATAGCTGTTTTTTGTTCGATTTTAGGAAAGCAGGGTCTTTTGGTGTCGATTTCTTGATTTTTTCCAATCACTTTTCTATTCCTAGTATATTGATGGCTCGTTTCATATTATAAACCGGCATGATCAATGCCATTTCACCGTTTACTTTATTAAGTTCCAATTGCTCCACAAACGCATCCACAAAGCGCACAGAGTTTTCTTTATCAATAAATTCTTCCATGCTACGCATCTGAATTTGTAGGTGGTTTTGATCCTTTTATTACTATATTTATGAAATGATTAGATTTGGTTTTTTTCGCAGACTGACTTTACAAGCAAGCGTGCCAGGACACAAAACAACGACTAAACCTCTGACAATTTTGACAGTCTAATATTAAATTTTGACACAATGAAAAAAATATTACTTCTAACAATTATCAGCTTGACAAGTTTATTCCAAACGACAAAAGCACAAAGCCTTTATTTTCCTCCACTAAGTAGCACTGCTCCTTGGGACACTATTTCTCCATCTTCATTGGGTTGGTGCTTAAACGAAATTGACACCTTATATGATTATTTGCAGCAACAAGACACCAAAGGTTTTATTGTCTTAAAAGACGGAAAAATAGTTTTAGAAAAATACTTTGGAACTTTTACAAAAGATAGTTTATGGTATTGGGCATCCGCAGGGAAGACAATTACTTCCTTTTTAGTAGGCAAAGCAAAAGAAGAAAATTATTTATCCATAACAGACACTTCATCCACATATTTAAGTGCAGGCTGGACAAATTGTACAAGTACTCAAGAAAACAAAATCAAAATCAGAAATCAACTTACAATGACATCGGGACTTGACGATGATATACCTGACAATCATTGCACCATTGACACTTGTTTAAACTATTTAGCTGACGCTGGCACACGTTGGGCATATCACAATGCACCATACACTCTTTTAGAAAGTGTTTTGACAACTGCAACTGCTCAAACTATTAATACATACACCTACAATAAACTAAAATTAAAAACTGGAATGACTGGGGCTTGGACTTTTGTTGATTACGATAATGTGTTCTTTAGCAAAGTAAGAAGTATGGCTCGCTTTGGTTTATTGATGCAAAATAACTGTATTTGGAATACTGATACTTTATTATACGATACAACATACATCCACCAAATGACAAATACTTCCCAAAGCCTTAATTTATCTTATGGTTATTTATGGTGGCTGAACGGTAAATCTTCTTTCATGGTCCCAACTTCTCAAGTAGTTTTTTCAGGATCATATGCTCCCGCTGCTCCTAATGATATGTTTGCAGGACTTGGGAAAAACGGACAAATAGTAAGCATTTCCAAAAGTGCAGGTTTAGTAGTAATTAGAATGGGTAATCAAGTAAGTAGTGGAGAAGTTCCAACACAATTTTGCAACAGCATCTGGGAAAAGTTAAATGCTGTAATGTGCAACGGAACATCAATCAACGAAACTAATTCAAAAACAAAGGAAATCTCTATTTTTCCAAATCCTGCAAATACCGAAATAAATATTGTCTTGCCTTCAAACGACAATGCTCAAATTGAAATTTCAAATGCAATGGGTCAAGTTATCATTAAAGACCAAAACAAAAATACAATTGACATATCTAATTTGACAAACGGTTTATACTTTATTTCAGTAAAACAAGGACAACAAAGCTACACACAAAAACTGATCAAGCAATAATGACAAAGGACAGAACGCCAGCTGGTAATCGGAGTAGACGGTCCCGCCAGTCTCGTAGCGGGATGCGCCTCTCACACCACGACTTTTTTTAAAGAAAAAAGTACGTACGGGTCTCATATATGGCGGTTCACAAAATGATGGGATTTGTTGGTGGTTATTAAACTTTAAGTGCTATATTTATAAACTGAATAGTGTTGGTTTTTTGGCAGAATGACGTTAGTGGTAATCCAAAATAAAAACAAAAAATGAAAACTCGTTTATCATTACAACTTTTCATAATCTCAACATTTATTTTACATAAACAGAAGGGATTTGTTGGTGGTTTTTAAACTTTTAGTGCTATATTTATGTGCCGATTAGTGATGGTTTTTTTCACAGTCTAACTTTATGGAAGGCACCTAAGCTTTTAGAAATTATATAAAAATAGAATAAAAAAATGGATTTATTCAACAGCGAAATAGACTATTCAAAAAATGTATTACCAAAAGATGGTATTGTAAATTACTATGGAAAGTTAATCACTAATCAAGAAGCCAATCACTATTTCAACTGTTTAATGAGCACCATCGAATGGAAAAATGACCAAGCCATAATCTATGGAAAACTACTAATTACCAAACGAAAAGTAGCTTGGTATGGCGATACCGATTTTGAATATACCTATTCTAACACCACTAAACGAGCTTTACCTTGGACAAGAGAATTATTAGAATTAAAATTAATTGCCGAAGAAAAAACAGGCGAGAAATTCAATTCCTGCTTGCTTAACTTATACCACAATGGCGATGAAGGAATGGCTTGGCACAGCGATGCAGAAAAAAATTTAAAGAAAAATGGATCAATTGGTTCGTTAAGTTTGGGAGCAGAACGCAAATTTACATTCAAGCACAAGGAAACAAAAGAAACCATTTCAATACTCTTAGAACACGGTAGCTTAGTGGTAATGAAAGACAAAACACAAACCAATTGGCTACACAGACTTCCTCCAACAAAACTCATAGACAAACCCAGAATAAACCTAACATTCAGGACAATTGAATTGTAAATAGTGTTACTTATCGAAGTAGAAAAGCAGCCGACACAAGTGGGATTCATCTCTCGTGCCACGACTTTTTTCTTCTAAAAAAGCACGTACAAGGCTCGTATACGGCGGTTCGTAAAGTGAGGGACATCAGGGAAATTTAAATTTTGTTTCGAAATTTAAATCACAACAACATTGAACGATTTATAAAGGAAAATTCAAAGATTTAAAGTATTTTTGAGATACTATTTTTAGATGTCTAATACTGAATATTCAACTATTTTATGAAAAACATAGATAAAAAAAGTTTAGAAAATGCCTACCGCTTGTTTGATACAGACGATATTAACAAAATCGAAGTTGGTACAACCAAAGGGTTGAAAGACATTCATCTATATTTGTTTAACGGACTATCTGATTTTGCTGGTCAAATTCGCTTAAAAAACATATCAAAAGGTGGTTTTAGATTCGCAAATGCATTGTATTTGAATGAAATTTTGATCAAGATTGAGCAAATGCCCGAAAATACATTTGAAGAAATAGTAGCCAAATATGTTGAGATGAATATTGCTCATCCATTTATGGAAGGAAATGGGCGAACAATGCGTATTTGGCTTGATTTACTCCTAAAAAATAAATTGAAAAATTTAGTAAACTGGCAATTTATAGATAAATCGCTTTATTTACAGAGTATGGAAAGAAGTCCTATTTAACGACCTGGAATTAAGAACCTTACTTAATGCTAATTTAACAGATGACATTAACAATAGAGAAGTTATTTTTAAGGGAATAGAACAATCTTATTATTATGAAGGTTATCAAAAAGATGATGACGATGAAGAATAATTAACAGTCTAACAAAATTCACAAAATCTATAAAATAAAATAATTGTAAAAACGTAATAAGCTTTGTGCCTACAGCAGCGCCCAAAACATACCCAAAATTGGGCGAAAGAAACCAGATGCAATGCAAAATTGGCGTATCCGTAAAAATTAAATAATCCCTCTAAAAAAAATGAAAGCAGTAAAAATCATCCTCGTAATAATCTTAATAGCGTTTGTATGCGTACAAATATATTTTATAATTGCTCAAAGAAATATTGAAACATATCCGTATGTAGTCAAAAAAAAATATGACCGATTTGAAATCAGAAGTTATGAAGCTACTTTATTTACATCCGTCAAACTTTCTACAAAAGGATATAAAAATTCTTCAAGCAAAGGCTTCTCTATTTTAGCAGGATATATTTTTGGAAATAATGAAAGAAATGAAAAAATTTCCATGACTTCCCCCGTCTCAATGTCATTAGAGGATTCCACAACAATGATGTTTATGGTACCTAAGAAATTGAATAAGGACATGCTTCCAAAGCCGAATCAAACGAGTATAGAATTTAAGGAAGTACCTGCAAAACTAATTGCTGCGATTAGTTTTAGCGGTTGGGCAAATGACACTAAAATAGAAAACTATAAACAGGAATTAAAAGCGGCTTTAGATGCTGAAGGGATACCGTATACTAACAAATTTTATTTTTATGGTTACAATGCACCTTATGAAGTTTTTAATCGAAAAAATGAGGTCATAGTTGAATTGCAATAAAATGCGCTTTACAAATAATAAGAAATTCCTTTCATTTTATATTAACTAGTAACCTGAGTTCGATTATTCAAACTTTGTCAAAACACCTATAAATAGTGAGATACGACATTTTTTAAATCGGAATATCGAGATATTTCGGTGCAAAAAAGGGAAGTTAGATTGCTTTTTATTGGTGAACTTGCGTATTTCTTGCTTAATTTAACAACTTGTTTCCTTCGTTAGATTTTAACGTGATAACGCGTTATCCCTTATAAAATCTGCCTAGCAACCAAGTCGCTAAATTAATTTTGACTTTGTTTTAATAATCGAACTGAGGTTAGTAGCTGTCAACTCAAAATAAAGAAAAAATAAAAAATGAATATAACAATCATCGGAGCCTCGGCTGGAATAGGACTTGAAACAGTAAAAAGAGGATTAAATAAAAATCATTCGATAACGACACTTTCCCGATCTGAAATTGAAATAGAAGAGAAAAAATCGGTAAAAATGATCCTTGGTGATGCAACGAATAAAGCTGATCTTGTAAATGCAATCCAAAACGCGGATGCTCTAATTATAACATTGGGGACTGGCAAGAATATGAAAGCTACTACCCTTTTTTCAGATTTTGCAAAATTAATTGTGGAAATACATGAGGAAAACAAAATAGATATTCCATTTATTTTTGTTACAGGATTTGGAACTGGAGAAAGTAAAAATTATGTTTCGTGGCTTGTAAGGCTGTTTTTAAAATACTTTTTAAAAGACGTTTATGCGGACAAAGCTAAAATGGAAGAAATAATCACTAATTCAACTATGAATTGGACAGTTGTGCGACCAGGAAGACTATTAGACAAGGAATTGACAGAAAAATACCGTATTGAAAACAAATTATTCAAAGGAATTAATATAGGTGGAATTAATAGAGCGGATGTAGCAGACTTTTTAATCAAACAAGCAGAAAAACAAAATGAATTAAAAAAGTACGTTGCAATAGCTGAAAAATAGGGTAAAATTAAAATAAAATGAAAATGAAAAATACAGCATTGATAACAGGAGGGTCTAACGGAATTGGATTAGAATTAGCTAAAATTCACGCTTCAAAAGGAGGTGATTTAGTTTTAGTAGCGAGAAACAAATCTAAATTAGATGAAATCAAAACAGAGCTAGAAAAGGAATTTAAGGTTTCTGTGTATACCATTGGCAAAGACCTTTCTATGACCAACGCTGCTCAAGAAATATATGACGAAACCAACAAAGAAAATATTCAAGTTGATTATTTGATAAACAATGCAGGATTTGGTGACTATGGAATGTTTGCAGAAACGGACTGGAATAAAGAACTGCAAATGATTACTCTGAACATTACTGCGCTGACCCATTTTACAAAATTATATCTACAAGACATGGTTAAACAAAGTAGTGGTAAGATAATGAATGTCGCTTCAACAGCAGCGTTTCAATCTGGACCAACGATGTCGGTGTATTGCGCAACTAAAGCGTATGTCTTAAGTTTCACAGAGGCGATTAGTAATGAAGTAATTGATAAAGGAATAACAGTCACGGCTCTTTGTCCGGGTGCGACTAAAACTGGTTTCGAAGTGGCAGGAGGTCTGGAAGACAGCAAAATTTTTAAAAACAAAAATTTACCAACAGGGAAAGAAGTTGCCGAATTTGGTTACCGTTCAATGCTAAAAGGAAAGACGGTTGCGATACATGGAATTATGAATACTATTTTGTCAACCTCTATACGATTTATACCAAGAGCATTGGTCTTGAAAGTGACACGTAAAATCTTAGGCAAAGCTTAATCTAAATGTTCAAATATTGAAAAGAACGAATTGCAGCAGTTGATGAAAAGGAGGATTTAATTGATTTTTGAAAGTCTCAACAAAATTCATCTGTTAAATAGAAAATTTCAATAAGTTTATCTTGAGTGAAATACATACTTTTAGTTTAGATTACTAATACTTTAAAGAAACTAAATGTATTTCACTTACTGCTATAATTTTAACTTAATTTACTGAAAATCAAATTATTAATAACAGATCTGAGATTATTAATATCATTACTTTCTTATAACAATCTTACTTCTTTATTGCTAGACATTAATTCAACCAAAGCTTCTCTAATAAAATCAGCGTTTTTAAAATTTCACCATTCCGTTGGCTTAGCAATCCTATGATAAATTTTGCTTTTAAGATATTAATGGCAAAATAATTTCTTCGATCTCTCCAAAATTCCAAGGTTTATCAATAACTGCGGCTAATCCGTATTCATTTTTAAATTGCTGAATCAATTCAGTATTCGATTGCCCACTTAAAATAACCTTTTCTACATTTGAAAATTTACTTACAGCATGTTTTAAAATGTCTGTGCCTTTTAAATCATCCAAATTAAAATCTGAAATCACTAATACAAGATCTTTATTTTCATTGTAAAATTCATCTATGAGCTGAATAGCTTCATCTCCAGAACTTGCGGCCTCTAACAAAACAACATCGGGCAAGATACGGCTGATCTGAATACGTAATGATTCCAAAATGATCAATTCATCATCAACAATTAATATTACTTTGTTACTATTCATTTAAAGAAATATTGGTTATTAATTCCAGTAAATCACTCTCTTTCCAAGGTTTTTGCAACACTTTTAATACAATGTGTTTGCTTATTAAGTCAAGCGATTTTTCTTCACTGATTTGTCCAGTTAATAAAATTATGTTTACACCTGGGAGTTTAGTTTTTAATGTTTCGGCAAACACATCTCCTTTCATTCCAGGCATTTGGTAATCAGAAATGACTAATAACAAATCTATTCCTCCACCTATCAAATCATCAATGACTTCCAATGCTTCTTCAGCACTTTCGGCATATTCAAAAAGGTATATGTTACTTAAACTTTTTTCAATTTGAATACGAAGCGAATCAAGAATGATACGTTCGTCATCAACACATAGTACAGCTAATTTTTTCATTTTTGAATTTTTGGAATTGAAATAATAAAACTTGTTCTCTCTGCCGAACTATTACATTCAATTTGTGCTTTATGTTTTAAGATAATATTCTTTACAATGTTTAATCCCAATCCGGTTCCTTCGCCTCGTTTCTTCGTGGTGTAAAAAGCGTCAAATATTTTTAGCCTTACTTCTTCCGGTATTTGAGGTCCGTCGTTCGAAATACTGATGATGTGATTGTTTTCATCTTCTGTATAATCAATCCAAATCGTACATTTATTATTTGTTGCTTGTAATGCATTGTTAATGATGTTTGTCCAAACTTGTGACAATTCTTCTTCATTACCATAGATTTCCAATCCTTTGCTGATTGAATTAACAACGGTTGAGCCATATTTTATTTTATTCCACAACAAAATAATTACTGAATCTAAGTTTTCGTATAAGTTGAATGTAGTACTTATATTTTCTATATTTCCGTGAGAAAAGGTGTTTAATGCCTTAACCACTTTACTTGCCTTGTCTGTTGCCAGTGCAATTGTTTGCGTTGATTTTTGTAATTTATTTAAATCGCAGGCAAAGTCAATAATATCTATATTTTTTTGGTGTGCAATAAAAGTTGATAATTCATCTTTAAATTCAATGAAACCTAATTCAACCAATTTACGCGCTAACAAATAATTATTTTCTTGGTCAGGAAATTTTGCTTTTAATTGTTCCTCAATTACTTTCGCATACTGACGTTCTTCGCGCGTTGTATTGCTTCTAATTTCGTTTTTATTAATAGCAAAAAGGTTTGCACTTTTCTCAACAATTTCAGGGCTAATATTTTTAAGTTTATCAGTTAAAGTATTTAATAAACCTTGTTGTAAATTTTCGTTGGATGCTTTGATTGCACCCAATGGAGTATTGATTTCATGAGCAATCCCAGCGATGAGTACACCAAGCGTTGCCATTTTTTCTTGCTGAACTATATCCGATTGCATGGCAACCAATTCTTCCATGGCTTCTTTCAGCGATTGATTTTTTTCTTTTAACTCTTCCTGTAATCTATTAAATTGCTCGGTTTCAAACGCCAACATAATTATATCGGCAACCGAACGGGCAAAGGATATTTCATTATCAGAAAATGTTTTCTGTTTTCCTACATATTCATTGCAAATCACACCAATAGAATTTTCCGCTTGCAACAATGGGATATCCAACATAGATTTGATGTTTAATGGTTTCAGGTAAACATCCCTAAACTCATGGGTGGCAGGGTGTGTTTCTGCCTCAGTAGCATCAATTACTTCTTTACTTTCCAAGGCTTCAAAGTAGCGCGGAACATCTTTGGCAAAAATACTTGTTCCGTTTACAACCTGGTCTTCTGCTTTTATATAAATCCAATCGGCTGTAATGCAGTTTTTATCTTTATTATACAACCAAACCGAAGTTCTATCGCATTGGAGGGCTGTTGCCGTTTTTCTGTAAATGATTTTTATTTTTTCATCGATAGCAAGATGTGCCGGAATTGAACGCATTTCTAATAATACATTTTGATGTAAAATAAATGCCTTATTTTTTTCTAACTCTTGTTTTTCCTTCAAACGAATTTCCGTTATATCGTGCAAGTACAAGCGAAATGCTTTCCTATCATTAATATAAAAAATATTACGTTCATAAATTCTACCGCTAAGTTCACATTCAATTTTTGAATTATCTTTCCTTACAATTGATTCTTCGGAGAGTTTAAACCCATTCAATAAATCATTATAACAGCAGGTGTATTTTTTATCAATTTTTTCTTTTGCAGCAGGGTTAATGTACAGAATTTGCTTCTTACCATAATCCACTTCCAATACAGGGTTTGGATTTTGTTCGGGAAACAATGCTAAATGTTTAATTTCCTTTGTTCGTTCATTAATACGTTGTTCTAAAACAGTGTTTAAATTAATCAATGTGTTTTTTGAAAGCTCTAACTGACTGTTTTTTTCACGTAGTAAATCATTTAGTTTTTTTGAATCATCTAACCCTTTTGTTGCCGCTTGTTGTAAAAATAAATATTCGGCAATGTAATCCTGTTTTGGGAAATGATTAATGTTTACGCTATAATTTGCAAGTGGAAACTGCGTATTAATAACTGGTGTTGCAAAAATGAAATAAGAATGATTGTCGTATTTTTTAACTGAACATTTATATTTTTGTTTTTCATCTTTAGAAGAAAAAAACAACATTCTATTGTGCGGATCGCTTTCATCCACTATTTTTTCAGCATCAAAACGCGAATTCCATATAAAAAAGTCCAAAAACAATTTACTTTTATCTATATCTGAATTGGCAATTTTAAAATTATTGCCAAATTCGAGAATTTCATTTTTATCGTTTACTAATAAAAAATAAGGCGATGAAAAATTAATACATTCAATTAAAAATTGCTGCGATTGTTCCAGTAATTGATTTTTTCTCTTATTACTCAATAAGGCAATTACTTTTTTTGATAAAATCTTTAACGCATTAATTTGCTGAGCAGAAAGCTCTCTTGGTTTAGTATCTATCGCGCAAATTGTTCCCAAAGCAAAACCATTCTCATCAACCAAAGGCACACCCGCATAAAATACGATGTCAGGGTTTCCAGTTACCAGCGGGTTGTCAAAAAAACGTTCGTCTTTTCGGGCATCTGGAACAATCATTACATCATCAGGATTTAAAATAGCATGACCGCAAAAAGAAACTTCACGACTCGTTTCATTTACTTCTAATCCAACTTTTGACTTGAACCATTGACGATTTTTATCAATTAAACTGATGACACAAATTGGGGTTTGGCAAATCCCGGATGCAAAGGCTGTAATGTCATCGTATTCCTGCTGATCAATAGAATCAAGAATTTCATAGTTTTGCAGTGCAAGAAGTCGTTCGCTTTCGTTGTTAGGAAATTCAGGTGCTTTCATATTACTGCCATTCTACGCTAAAAACATCACATTCATTATTTTCTGCTTTATGTTCAATATGATTTATTTTGTAGTTTTCTAATTTAAATCGTTTACACAAACCTCTTAATAAACCCACAACCATTGATGACATTCCTTCACGTTGCGACCTGTATTCCAGCTCAATAGAATTAGCAGTTTCATTTCGGGTAGAAAATTGCGGAGCCACCAAGTGAGGCATAATGTTATTTAATCGATTATGCAACATATCCAAATTATTTAAAAAATCAGAAAGGGTATCTCCTGCTAAATTCATAATATCTCCATAGCCCTCATCTGCAGTATAGAGAATCCAATATTCTCCAAATGTTTCCATTACCACAGAGGCATCGGCTCCTAAAACTTTAGATGCGTTTTTTACTAATGTGTATGTTAATGCATCCGGATAGGTTTGTAATCCAATAAAAAAATCATCTTCAAAGTCGGATAATTTTTTTATTTCCTGCCATTTATCTTCACCGAATTTTTCCGTTACTAAATCCTGAATTGCTTTGTTTACTAATCCGTA
The DNA here is from genome assembly GCA_945888595.1 of Chryseobacterium gleum. Lineage (GTDB taxonomy): Bacteria > Bacteroidota > Bacteroidia > Flavobacteriales_D > Crocinitomicaceae > CAIUKX01. The sequence goes on from CAMDAO010000024.1 coordinate 27,443, forward strand.
CATATTTTAATATTATTTATTTTTAACGATTTAAAATAGCAGAGTTACCCAACGATTAACAAATATGGTTTTGTATTTTTTAAAATTTTAGTCAACATAAAATAGATTTAATGTTTCAAAAAAATGAATGCTACAAAAATTCAAACTACCATCGTTTAAGTAATTCACAAAACTTTAAAAATCAACTATTTTTATACTACTATCTTTGATTTTACTCAAAAAATTAAATCAAATATATTATAAAAATATTAATTACTTCTAAAATAAATAGAAAGTTTAAAATTACCACCAATTCAAAACATAATTATGCTATTTGTGCAAATGTTT
>CAMDAO010000025.1 GCA_945888595.1 Chryseobacterium gleum
AATTTTATGTGAAATTATAAAAAAATAAAAACGTATGACTTATAATGATTAAATAAAATAAAGAACTTATATGTTCTTATATATGATTTTAAAATAGTTAGCTAAACGACTTTTAATTGAACCTTAGTTTCGGTCATTAAAAATTATATTTATCAGATTGTTGTACAAAACGATTATTTCCCTATCTTTGCACCCTTAAATAATTTATTTATTAACTGAGGTTTCGTACTTCAACTTATAAAACAAAAATGGCAACACGTATTAGATTACAAAGACACGGTAAAAAAGGAAACCCTTTTTTCCATTTAGTAGCTGCAGATTCAAAAGCTAGAAGAGATGGTAAATTCATCGAAAAATTAGGAACTTACAATCCAAACACAAATCCAGCGACTATCGAAATGAACTTCGATCGTACTTTACACTGGGTTCAAGTAGGTGCTGAAATGTCAGAAACTGCTCGTGCAATTCTTTCTTACAAAGGTATTCTTTACAAAAATCACTTGGTGAATGGAGTAAAAAAAGGTGCTTTAACGATGGAAGATGTTGAAACGCGTTTCGCTGCATGGGAAGCTGAAAAAAATGCAAAAATTGACGCAAAAAAAGACGGTTTAGGTAAATCTGCGGATTCTACTAAAGCTGCTATCTTGATCGCTGAAATTGAAAAAAATGCTGCAAAAGCAAAAGCAATTGAAATCAAAAACACTCCTGTTGTTGAAGAGGTTGCCGTTGAAGAAACTCCAGAAGTAGAAGCATCTGCTGAAGTTATATCTGAAGAAACAGAAGTAGAAGCTACTCCAGAAGTAGAAGCATCTACTGAAGTGGTATCTGAAGAAACAGAAGTAGAAGCTACTCCAGAAGTAGAAGGATCAACTGAAGAGCCAACAGCAGAATAAAAAATATTGAATGAATAAAGCAGATTGCTTTCATTTAGGACATGTAGCGAAACTTCACGGATTTAAAGGTGAAGTTTCGTTGTTTTTAGACGTTACTACTCCCAGTGATTATGCTAAAATTGAGAGTTTATATATTGATATTAATGATCAATTAACTCCTTTTTTTGTTGAGTCATTTATTATGAAAAACCATCCTTTCGCTCTTGCGAAATTTGAAGGTGTAAATAATGAGGCAGATGCAAAAATAATCGACCACAAAGATTTATATCTTCCAGCATCTTTTTTAAAACAATTATCTGGAACAAATTTCTATGATCACGAGGTGGTTGGATTTACATGTATTGATCAAAATTACGGTGTTGTAGGAACTATTGAGTCAATTATAGACCTTTCTATCAATCCACTTATTCAGATAATGAATGGAGAAAAAGAAGTTCTTATTCCGTTGATCAAAGGTTTAGTGAAAAAAGTGGATAGAGAACAAAAAGAATTGCACATTTGCGCTCCCATAGGTCTAATCGAAATTTATTTAGATTAACCCTCCACTTTTTATCTCGCTCTCAGCCTCAACCTCAACATCAAACTCAATCTCAACCTCAAACTCAATCTCAAACTCAAACTCATCCTCAACAAATGTCAACTTTTCACTTCAAAGAATTTTCAATTCAACAAGATGTGTCAGCGATGAAGGTAGGCACGGACGCAATGATTTTGGGGTCTTTAGTCGATGCAAATTTAAAAGTAAATGGGTTAGATATTGGCACAGGGACAGGTGTTCTCTCTTTAATGATAGCTCAAAAAAACAAGAATATTTGTATTCATGCCATTGAAATAGATGTAGAAAGTGCCAAGGAGGCTGAACTTAATTTTCAAAATTCATCTTGGTCCAATCGGCTAAGAATTGTTCATGCTGATTTTCGCACATTTTTCCCTGAAATTCAATTCGATTTAATTATTTCAAATCCACCCTATTTTGAAAATGGGATTTTAAATGAATCTATAAGAAAAGCCAATTCTCGGCATGAGGATAGTTTACCTTTGCAGGAACTCTTCCAAAAAGTGACGGAAATGTTAGCTCCAAATGGTCATTTTTGGTTGATTTTACCTTTCGAAACTGCTGCTAAATGGAAAATGAAAGCAACTGAACTGAAGCTCTTTTGCGAGAAAGAAATTATTATTTTTGGAAAACCTAATTTGCCTAAACGTATAGTTCTCTGTTTTTCTGAAGTAGGAGTGGAGTGCGAGAAATCATCTGTGCTTATTCGAACGGAGAATAATGAGTATTCAAATGAGTACAAAGAATTAACAGTTGATTTTCATGGAGTTAAACTTTGAAATAACTCTGTTTCAAAGTAATTAAACCTCTGTTTTCATCTCATAAAACGAAACTATTTCAAATGTTTATTTTCATGAAAATTGAAAATATAAAGATTTTTTAACAAAATCAGCTTGTTCGGTATTTAATTATAATGTATTTTTATCGACATGAAAAGAAACATTTCTAAAATAGTATCTTTATTTGTCCTTATCACTTTGATGGGTCAACTAATTGTTTCTTCTATAAATGTTGTCTCTTCTGATGAAATATCGGAAGAATCTTCAGAAATTGGTCTAGAAGATATGTTCGATAAAGAAGTTGATCTTGAAAACTGTTTTTTTTCTGATTCTTTTTTAATCTTTCAGAAATTAGGTGAAATTTCTGTTTCAAGAAGTGTTTTTCATTATCAATTCAATAAATATCATTTAGTTGATATCTCAATTTCAGTTCCACCTCCTCAAGAATTAGTTTAAAATTAGCTGATAATAAGTCTATTATCGGTAAAAATTAATCTTTATTTTTTTGTTCATCTAGTATATGTATTCTCGCTTACATGTTATTACCTATGAACTAATTACGAAGATTCTTTTTAAGATTTAAACTATTTATTTTTACAATCATGAGAAGTTTTTTTTCAAATTGGAGGGATGATATTCCAGCTAGTTTGGTCGTATACCTTGTAGCATTGCCCTTGTGTTTGGGAATTGCTTTGGCTTCGGCTGGTTCGGAGCATCTATTTTCAGGTATTATAGCTGGTGTTATCGGTGGAATAGTTGTCGGTTTTTTTAGCGGTGCTAAAGTTGGTGTATCTGGTCCAGCTGCTGGATTGATAACGATTGTTACAGCTGGAATAATCACTTTAGGCAGTTTTGAAGCATTTTTAGTAGCTGTTATTTTATCAGGTGTTTTTCAACTTTTAGGAGGTATTTTTAAAGTGGGAATTATCGGTCATTATTTTCCTTCATCCGTAATAAAAGGAATGTTGGCCGCAATTGGAATTACATTAATTTTAGGTCAAATTCCGCATGCAATTGGTTATGATGCTGATTTTATGGGGGATGAGTCATTTGTTCATCCAGATAAGCACAATTGGTTTACTGAATTACTATTTGCCGCAAAAGGGATTAGTCCGGGTGCAGTGTGCACTTCTATTGTGTCATTAGTTATTTTAATTTTGTTTGATCGTCCTTTCTTCAAGAAAAATGCATTGTTTAAAGTTTTACCGGGTGCATTATTTGTCGTGGTTTTGGGCATTGTCTTCAATGTAGTTTCAGGTATATATTTTCCTGCTTACAAACCATCTGCAAATAATTTAGTGCAATTACCTATTGCTCATTCATTTAGCGACATCTCTACTTTTTTTGTTTTTCCTGATTTTTCAATCTTGGGTAATCCAAATGTGTATGGGGTAGGATTGATTATCGCCTTTGTGGGAAGTATTGAAACTTTATTAAGTGCGGAAGCAACCGATAAGTTAGATCCCTCTAAATCACGAACACCGAGAAATCGTGAGTTGTTGGCTCAAGGTACAGGTAATATTTTATCTGGTTTTTTGGGTGGTTTACCTGTAACGCAAGTGATTGTTCGAAGTTCAGCAAATATTTCTGCTGGAGGAAAAACAAAACTGTCAGCAATCGCGCATGGCGTTTTACTCATTCTAACAGCTATGCTGATTCCCGGTGTCATTAATAAGATTCCGCTAGCTTCTTTAGCTGCCATTTTATTAATGGTTGGTTATAAATTATCAAGATTGGAACTGTATCGACAAATGTTTAAGTTAGGCGTGGAGCAATATTTACCTTTCATCGTAACTATTTTTGGAGTGTTATTTACCGATTTATTAAAGGGTATTTCCATAGGTTTTATCGTTGCTGTCTATTTTATTTTGAGAAGTAATTATAGAAATAATTTCACTCAAACAAGTATACATGATACTGAACATGAGAATTATACAATCAATATTGTTTTATCTGAAGAGGTGACGTTTATTAATAAAGGAAGTATTCTCTCCATGCTTAATAAATTACCTGAGAATGCTGAAGTGACAATTATTGGGACAAAATGTAAGGCGATTGATCATGATGTTTTGGAAATTATTCACGATTTCAGAATGCATGGAGCCAAGTTAAAGAATATTCAACTACTTTTAATTGATATTCCATCAGTGACAACTACAAATACACATTAGATATGAAAAATTTTTATCAAAAATTACTAGAAAATAACAAGAAATGGGTTGCTGAAAGTTTAGAAAAAGATCCATTATTTTTTGAAAGACTTGCAAATAGGCAGCAGCCCCCTCTGCTTTGGATCGGATGTTCTGATAGTAGAGTTCCGGCAAACGAAATTATTGGGGCAGTGCCGGGAGAAGTTTTTGTGCACAGAAATATAGCAAATATGGTGATTCATACAGATATGAGTATGTTAAGTGTGCTCGATTATGCTGTCAATGTATTGAAAGTTAAGCATATAATTGTTTGTGGTCACTACGGTTGTGGTGGAGTCAAAGCGGCTCTAGGAAACCAGCCAATAGGTTTAATCGATAACTGGATTCGTCATATAAAAGATGTTTATCGATTTCATGCTACTGAATTAAATGCCATCGTGGATGAAGAAGCGAAATTTCGTAGATTCGTTGAAGTCAATGTGCAAGAGCAAGTGCTAGATTTAGCAAAAACATCCATTCTTCAAGCTGCTTGGAAGGACGAACAGCCGCTTGAGATTCATGGATGGGTCTACGATGTGAAAGATGGAATCGTGAAAGATCTGGGTGTAACAATCGAAAATAATACGAATCTACCAGATGTCTATCAATTGGATATAGATTAAAAGAGTTCAAGGTAAGAAGACGGGAGAGTAATTTATTGTAATTACCCTTCCGTTTTCTTATTTTATCTAACTTTGTTGCATGAGATTCATTTCCCTCATCGTATTAATTAAAAATGCGAGAGACGGAATTTTGGTTTTCTTTGCTATGTCACTATTTATTATTTCTATTTTAGGATTAATCTTGTTTTTGAAGAAATAGATTTTAGATCATAAGTCGTTAGCGCGCTTTTAGACTGATTTTTTTTAAAAGAAAACAATTGCCTAGCTTCAACTCTTTGAGGAGAGTTGAAGTCTAAGAGTTAAGCGATCTACTATCTAAAAGTTTCGATTCATCGAAACGATCTCATGTCAAAATAAAAAACTAGATCCAATGTAAATCGCTCCTTTTGTATTTGGAATCAATGGAACGCCATAATTTATGCTGATAACATTGTTTTTATTTAAGATAAGATAGGCACCAAGTCCAATGGTTGAATAATGATATTTCAAATTAAAGTCAAAATGTTTTAATTGATCTTGAACAGAAATGGACTCTTTTTTTATTTTGTGATCTTGAAGTATTACGGCGTTATCAGAAAAAAAGGATAAATCACAATCAATAATAGTTTTCTTCAATTTAGTTTGATATATATTTTTTCTAAGTTCTAAGTTAAGTAATCCAAAACCTTCAGAGACAATTCTATTTCGACTAAATCCTCTTAAATTAAAAGCACCTCCCAATCCATCTTGATTTAATTTAGTATCAAAATAAGTTGATTTTAAATAGGATGGGATTACTCCAGAGGTTCTCAATTGAATACTCGCTCTTGACATTAAAATGAAATTTGATTTTAAAATCTGGTCATACGATCTAAAACTTACAACACATTTTGAAAAAGCTTCTGTACTAAATAATGTGGGTGAAATCACTAAAAAAGATTCAAACCATTTTCCCTTTGAACAATAAATTTGGTTATTCCGTTTTTCATAAACCATCCCAACTGATAAATAATTGATAGTTCCACCTTTGATTTCGTCGTCTTGTATTACATCCAAATTGTTGTAAAAATCGTAAAGGTTTGTATCGGATTGATCGTGTTTAATGTTTAATTTATTCATTGTTAAACCGAGTAAAACTCTTAAATTCGGAGATGTTAAATGTCGTTGATAATCGAATCGAAATCGAGCTAATTCACGGTGAATAGAATAAAAGTTTTTATGTAAAAAACTTTGGTGAAGTGGATCTTCAAAGCTTGGATTATAAATGGATTGATGCCCATTATATCCATAAAAGTCATACGTTTTATCATTCAAATATGTAGCTTCTATGAATACTTTTGCCTTTTTAAACAAATTGTCGGTTTCGCAAACCGATTGAATTTGAAAACTCTTAGAAGTTGTATTGAATACTTTTAAATAGATGTTTTCCGAATAGTTTTCTGAAATTCTATCGTTGTATTTAAAGTAATTTACAACTGCTCCATATCTCAAACCTAGGTCAGCATCATACGATAAAATAGGAACTCCTCCAAATGAAGTTTTAGATTTTTTAGTATCATTTGAATCAACTTGCGCATACAAATTTTCTCCAATTCCTATGCTTAGGAATAACAAGATTGTTTTCAAATAAGATTTATAATTCATAAATCACTGTATTTTTTTATTTACCAGTTTTTTGTTTTTTTGATAAAATCACCTAATTCTGCTGCAATATAATTATGCTGCTGAACAGTAGGATGCTTTTTATATCCTGAATTGTATGATTTTTTATAGAAAAAAGAATAAATATTCACATCTCCCTTCAATTTTGATAATGCAATAACTTTTGTAATGCTTCGCTCTAAAAAGCGTGTCAACCGTTCATTGGCCATTTGACTTGAGCAACAGATAATGGTAGCTTTTGGGTTTCTTTTTCTTACAACTTGGAGAAATTTAATATATGTTTTAATAAAAATATCTACTTTTTGAAGTCCATCATTTTGACCTAATGTGATGCAAATAACTTCAGGTTTTTTTTGATGAAAGTTCCATTTTTTTTCAGCAAGATTAAAAGCAATGTGATTGTACACTTGTGGCATCGTGCTCTCGTTTCCACAGCAACTTCTGGTCAACCCTATTCCTGAAACGGCACTTAGCATCCAATCGCAATCAAATCTTCGAGCAATTATTGCCCCAAAACTTAAATAGGCGTTGTGATAATCATACCATTTACCTTTCCCAAACTTTATTTGACTTTGGTCACTTCCATTTCCGCACGTAATTGAGTTTCCGATAAATTCAATTATTCTTTTACTTTTCTTGCTCAGAGGAAGTAATTTTTTACAGGATACTTCTTTCAACTGTATATACCCAATAGCACTTTCAGTATTTTTACACACTAATAAATGATGCTTTGTATCCTTTAGGAATTCTCCAATCATAATTTTATTGTGAGTTCTTTTTAATCTAATTCTTTTAGGTTTTTTATGGTCAAGAACCACTTCTATATAATTGTGATTTAGAAAATATTTGTGCTGATCAGTAATGTTTATCTCACAAAAAGAGCCTTCGAAATCGAATTCAAAATAAGCACCAGGTGCCCATACTTTTGGTTTGTTTGAATCAGTAAGATCGAAGCGACCAATTCGTTTTATTCGTTTATCTCCGCCTCTGTATATAGTAAACGTTTTTCCTTTTTTATCCGAATCAGATGTGCAAGAAAATAAGTAAAATAAAAAAAACGAAAGAATGAGAAATTTCAAAATAATTATTTATTAATCAGTAATCTTATATTTTTCTTTGGATTATGTATATTACTCATTGTTTATTATTATATGTATATGCTCTTTTGATTTCTATTTAAATTGAGTATAAATATAAATATAAATGTTTGTACTTTGATGAAAAAGAGGTCTTATTTCTAGATCTTAAATAACCAAGAACACATGGGGATAGGGAAAGATTATTTGCTATATGCTCCTTTATTTGTGCGCGATAATACATTTATACCAGCCCATGAAAATTGAAATGCTCTACTATCTGTTTGTTGAACGCGAATCAATGGTATAAAGAACAAAGAAATCTTTTCGCTTAGTTGATTTGTGGTAGAATAATTTCCATTTTGGTAATACATAACAACATTATCTGTCTGCAGTTGTGTGTATGCGAAGATAGAATCGAAAAATGTACTTTTTTTTAAACTTTATATATTCTAGCAATTGAAAAAAGAACCTTCTCCATAATGTTTACTAATTTTGTAGTACGTTGTCTTTCAATTATAAATCAATATGAAAAATTATTTTTCAGGTATTATTTTTATTTTTTCCTTGTTTCTCCTTTCATGTTCTCATCCTAAAAAAGATGGATGTAAAAGTTGCGAGTTGTCAAATACAGATTTACTCGATTCATTGGAAAATAGTATGAGTATTCAAAAATTGGATTCAATTGACAAGGCGAAATACAGAGGTTTGGGTTTAATAGACATTCGATCCATAAATAAGAACATTTTCGTTGATTTGAAATATGCTGGAATAGATAATTTTATGAAAATGAAATTATATAAGAAATTAGATAAAGCATTATTCCAGAAAGAGGTTGCGAAAAGATTAAGTGCCTGTCAGATTTATTTGTCAAAGATTGATGCTGGTCTTCACTTGTTAGTTTATGACGCAGTGCGGCCTCTAAGTGTTCAACAAAAGATGTGGGATGCTTTGGATTCAATTCCGGCTTTGTTGCGCACCGAGTTTGTTTCTAATCCTCAAAACGGAAGTCTTCATAATTACGGAGCTGCGGTAGATGTAACAATTTGCGATCAGCATGGCCATTCTTTAGATATGGGTGCGGGTTATGATGATATCAGAGAAATAGCGTATCCAAAATTAGAAAAAAAGTTTCTTTTAAGTGGAGAATTGACTACCGAACAAGTTGAAAATAGAAAATTATTACGCAAAATAATGGCCTCACAAAAATTTTCCAATATAGATACTGAATGGTGGCATTTTAATGCGTGCAGCAGAAAAGTTGCAAAAGAAAAATATATTCTTCTGGAAGAAGAATGAAGATAACTAGGAGAAATATACAATTTTTAATTATTTGATTTTAAATCGAACACCAATAAAACATCTAACACCTTGATTTGGAGCATAAACATATGTAGGATCAAAAGTTAATGCATTAGGATTATTAGGCGTTACTATTGCTTTTCCGTTGGAATCAAATTGAACTTGCTTATCAAAAGGATCATTTGCTCTAGCTATTATAAATGGATTATTTTTATTTGGTGTCCAGTTTAAAATATTTTTTACTCCCGCATATATCTCCCACTTTTTTAATCCACTATAGATAAATTGAATGTTTTGAATGCTCCACCAAGGTGAATATTTTGAACGAGGATCGAATTCTCCCAGAAGGGGTAATCGCATAGGGCTATATAGATTTCCGGTATAATTTATTTCCAAATACTTCTTTTTAATAGTATAGGAAGCACTCCATGTTGCTGTAAATTTTTCACTCAGAATTTGTTGCTGTTTTAATCCTTTAGTAAAAGTTGCAACGTCCATAAAGGTTGCTCCAGTAAGAATTTTAAATTGGGAAGAAAATGAAAAAGAAAGATTGGTACTTATTCCTTTAGATACAGCATAGCCATTTAGGTTTTGATAAATTATTTTATTGGGATCGGTTTCATAGTCACCTATTATTCGATTATTGAAATAAGTATAAAAACAGGTCGCATCAATAGCGATTGTAGAATTGTTTTTTAAGGTGAGTAACTTGATGTAATTGATGTTCATATTATACGACCTTTCAGGTTTTAAGGCGGATTTAATTTCAATCGTCCTTGCCCCAGTTAATGCCGCATGATCTTCGGTAAATAGATTTACAACCCTAAAGCCGGTTCCTGCGTTAAAACGGATAATGTTTTTGTAATTGATAGCGAACTTATATCCTAATCTGGGGGTATAAATTAATCCATGGATCGAATTTAAATCCGTTCTAAACCCTAAAAGGAGTTTTTGTTTTTCATTGATGGTAATTTCATCTTGAATAAACATCCCGGGAAGATTTGTTTTAGATGGAGAATTGGTCAAATGTAAACTGTCTCCGGATTGAGTTGTCGGTGTATTGTCGTCGTAATATGTGTATCGAAATGCTGCGCCAGAGAGAATGTCATGCCTTTTAATTTTTTTGTCCCATGTTAATTGCATGAAAGCTATTTTCTGGATAGCATTATAGGAAATAATACCATATCTACTATTTTGATCATGTTTATTGAATGAATATGAAATCATTAATTTTTCTTTTGTGGGAAGTTGATAATTACCTAAAAGTTCATATCTGGTTGTATAAATACTTTCACCATAAATACTGTCACCGCCTCTGAATGTTTTGTTCCAATTCATTTCCCCTCCCCATCTGTCTTCGTAGAAAAAACGACCCGCTATTGTGAATATTTTGTTGTCTTTGCGGTTTATATTCCATTTTTGAAACACAGAAATTCTATCTTGTAGGGTTATATCTGTAAAATTATCATGATTTTTATCTGCTTTTTTGTCGTAATTGAAATAATTTATTCCTGTTAACACGGATGCTTTTTTCCCAATCAAAGACTTAAGACCTACATCTATATTATGCTCTAAATAGCTGGTTGAAAAAAGATCTAATACGAGGGTAGGAGAATTTGTTGGTTTTTTTGTAATTATATTTATTATTCCTCCAATTGCTTCGCTGCCAAAAAGTGAAGAAGCTGGACCCTTTACAATTTCAATTCTTTCAACTAATGAATTTGGAATACCTGATAATCCATAAACAGTTGAAAGACTGCTTACTATTGGCATTCCATCAATTAGTACCATTGTGTATGGACCCTCTAATCCATTAATATGAATATCACCTGTATTACAGATGTTGCAATTTAGCTGAGGTCTCACTCCGTTTATGTTTTGCAGTGCATCAAAAATGGTAGGAGTTGGATTTTTTTTAAAAAATGTTGGGGAATAGATTTCAACGGGCACTGTACAATCAAGTTTGTTTACTTCTTTAAGTGTCCCAGTTAAGACAACTTCATCCAATTCCTGTGTTTTTTTCTTTAATTCTACATTTAGAATTAAAGGGATTTTATTTAGTGAGTCAAAATGTAATTCGTGTTCCAGAAATGCGGGGTGATAAAATTGAAGAGTGATGCTTTTTAAATGAATATCGTTAAATTCGAAATCGCCAAGACTGTCACTATAGGAACTACGGTTTAATTCTTTAATTACTACAGTAACAAGTTCGATAGTTTTATTTTCGGATTTTATTTTACCTACTATTTTACCAGATTGTGCAAGACAATTGGAAGAAAAGAGCAGTATTAAAGTGATGATTTGAAAGAAAATTTTCATTATTTATTTTAAATAATATTTATACAAATATAAATATTATTTTAGACAAGACTAAAAATATTATCTTTTAATTACTTTAATAGAATCTTTAACGCCGAACTCAGAAGTGACCAACAACACATACATTCCTTGTCCTAATGTGGTTATATCAAATTCGAGGTCTTTTGTAAATACTTGCTCTGTGACTAATTTTCCTTTGGAATCAATTATTTTTAAGTAATGGATTCCAGGTGAATTAGCAACAATTAAAAATGGGCCTTCAGTCGGGTTAGGAGAGATTTGCAAAGCGGGGACTTGAGAATTATCAGCAGGTACTACTTCAAAAGTAGGATCGTAAGTTAATGTCCCTGAGTTGTTAATAATCCAATTGTAAGGGTCGATTGCGGCAATATTTGTGACCCTGCCAATGCCTTTAATCAAATATTGATTAACAAGCTGATTGATTTCAAATCGAATGGTAGTATCACTTTTATTTTCTCTTTCAAAACTTATTTCTAAAGGATTTGTGAAAAGTTGAGTCAGAAATGCTCCAGAAGGATATTGGGATATTTCAAGCGATAAATCATATCCTATTCTATTCCATCTCAAGTTGTAGGTCGGATATCCTTCACCATAATACCACTCTTCAAACGTTTTTGTTAAATCGACTCCCGATGCATTTTCTAGACTTGCTTTCACATCTAATCCAGTAGCAGTTCCGCCTTTAAAATTAGTTTGAAAATCTTTTAATCCTTGAAAAAATGCTTCATCGTTGTTAATGACGAAGCGCATTGTATTTATAATTGCTGCTCCTTTTGCATATGTTAATCGATAGTTAAATATACGATTTGCTGATAAAGTGTCGGAATGAATGTAAACACTTCCATCCAGATATTGCATTGCTGCAAGGTGGTATGCATCCATTTGTGTGGCTCTTTCAGTAGGGTACAGATTTTCCAACATCAGATATTGACAATAGGTAGCAAAACCTTCGTTGACCCAAATATCAGCCCATGATGCGCAGGTTACGTTGTCGCCAAACCATTGATGTGCTAATTCATGAGCGGTTAAGTTTTTACCAAAGTTCACCTGAGTAGTCATCGTTTGGTGTTCCATTCCACCTCCGATTGGAGCCATACAATGTCCATATTTTTCTTTGTAAAATGGGTATAATCCAAATAGAGTTGAAAATAATTCAATATAATCAGCGGTTTGATCTAGTTGATAATTCCAATCGGATAATACTTGAGGATTATTGAAAATATAGTTTTGGATTAATACAGGGTTGGGAGCGCCTGCAGGATTGCTATAGATTGAATAATCTATATATTCAGCCACAGCCACTGATATAAGGTAATAATCAATGGGGTAAATTTGCTTCCATTCATAGCGTGAAGTTCCATCCCCGAGGTCAACAACTTCTTTTAAAAGTCCATTTGATCCTGCTTTACAGTTGTTTGGAACTGTTATTTTGACTTCACAACTATCCGCTTTGTCTTTTAATGATTGTTTACATGGCCACCATTCGTAAGCAGAGAAAGGTTCTGATAAGGAAGCGGTGACTTGGGCGTTGTAGGTGATATCAATGGGGCTTGTTAAACCAGAGCCTCCCATGGGGTTTGTTCCAGAATTTGGAGGAGTTCCATTGTAATCTATGGCAATAATAAAAGATTCATTCGCAAGTTTTAACACAGGAACTTTAACAGCAGAAATATTTCTTGAATAAAAGACGGAAGTGCCATTCACTCGAATATCAGAAATTACCATAGTTTGGTATAATTCAAACAAAGCAGAATCTATATTTTCACGCGCAGAGGCATGGATTTCAACGGTGCCAGAAATAAATGGGTTCAAATTTGTAAGTGAGACGTTCAAAGAATAGAAATGCACATCATATCTCTCTGATTCTGAAATTTGAGCTATTGTTAACGTATTGCTTTTGTCGTTTTTTTGAATTGATTTCAATTTTGAACATTCATCTTGAGCGGAACTATAGAAAAATACAAAACCAATAAAATAATTCGTTATTAATTTTTTCATGGCTAAAAAAAATGAGTTGTTCAAATATAAGGTTTTTTTCTAATAAAATAAGTTTAGATTTGTTGTGTAAAATAGAAACGTTTATAGTCATTCATTTGTCGATTAAAATACTAAAAGCTTCCCCTTGAAAAAATTCATTGAAATTAAAATTATAAGTTTTTACCTTCTTTTTGTGGCAGGAGTTTTAGGATTTATTTATACGTTTATTTCTCCTAATCTTTTAACTAGTTCTCATTTTTTAAATTGGGATGCTAAACATTATCAGTGGATTGCAAGTAAAGGGTATGAGGGATTTCGAGTGGCTTTCTTTCCTCTGTTTCCTTTGATTTGGAGATTTTTAGCGGTTGGAGCAACTGGAATAGTCATTTTTAATGCACTTCTTTTCTTGATTTCATTTTATTTTTTAATGAAGTCACTGCAATTAAAAAGGTTTGAAACAGTACTTTATTTAAGCATTCCCAGTTTTATTTTCTTTTACCTTCCTTACTCAGAATCTGTTTTTTTCGCACTTTCTGTGGCGTTGATTTGGAGCGTGAAAAAAAAACTTTTTTGGTTGACTCTTTTATCCTTGTTTTTTTGCACACTTTCAAGACCTGCTTTTACAATATTGATTCCAGCATTGATTGTGATGGAGCTTGTTTGTGAAAAAAGAAACTTCCAAATGGTTTTTCGAATTTTTATGTATTGCATTATTTCGCTTATAGCCATCGCAATCGTTGGATTGATTCAATACCAGGATACAAAAAAGTGGTTTAAATTTTTCAGTGTTCAAGAAGGGTGGGGCAATCATCTGCAAATCCCTCATTTTCCATTATCCTCTTGGGGAGGTAATATGATTGCCAGATTAGATGGTGTTGCATTTATTTTCGGTTTGATTTCAGGAGTTTGTTTAGTTTTATATATTCTTCGCGTGAACTTTATGAAAGCAAAGTCAATCCCGAAAGAAGTTATTTTATCCTTGGCGTATTTGGGTGGTATTACATTAACCGTTTTTCTTTTTAGAGGCGGAGCTTTATTTAGCTTGAATAGATTTCTTTTTGCGACTCCTTTTATTATAATGGCTGTAAATTATTTCTTGAAGCAAAATTTTAGTTTTTCAAATCGAAAATTGATACTAATCCTATTTATTTTAATCATTTATTGGTTGAGTTTTGCTTCATATGTGCACATTCAAGCCTTTTTGAAATATTTTGCAGTTTCTGTTTATGTAGTATTGTTCTTTATGATTAAGTCAGAACATTCTGCACTTAGAAAAATGGCAATTGTTTCTTTTATCAGTGTTAATTTATTTTTCCAAGTCTATTTCTATTGTCATTTTCTGTTATCAGAGGGAAGTTCAGGTTTCGTTGGTTAGTAAGTGAAATATTTCTTGTTTTTTTGTAAAAAGATCGTAATGTTCTAACAATGATGTTTTACATTTTTTTAGATGTGAAGTTAGGAATCTAATTATTAGATAGATTTATATATTTAATTATATTTACAGTTAATAAAAAAAATAAAACGATGAAAAAAATACTAGTATTGATGTTTGCTGCTACTTTAGTAGTAACATCCTGTTCTAAAGAAGCAAGATTAAATAGGAAATTAGAAGGAACTTGGAATGTGCAATCCTACACGCAAAATGGAATTCCAGTGAGTCTGACGGGATTAACGCGCAGTATTACGTTTACAAAAGATAAAAAAGGAGTAGGTAATTATTCAATGACGACAACTATTTTATCATTCCCTACAGTTGAAACCGGAACGTATGCGATAACAAGTGATACAAAAATCACTAAAACACAAGTTGCGCCCGTTGTGACTTCTGGTAGCGCTATCACTGTGATGAATATCGTGAGTTTTTCTAAAACGGACATGACATTATCTATAGTAACATCTTCAGGAACGGATGTTTATGTATTAAAGAAAAGTTGATTTTTTTAATAATTAAAATGATTTATTACTAGAGCCAATAGCATGTATTGGCTCTTTTTTATTCTACTATTAATTTCCTCGCCATTGGCCCAAGACAAAATAATGCGTCTAGAATTGATAGATTGTCGACAAAATTGTGTGAAGGGCTAAAAACTTGAATATATTTATTTTTTGAGGTTGATTCTACGTTGGTATTTTGATTTAAAAGGGTTCTATAATCCTTTTTTTGGATACTATATTCGGTTGAAAAATCAGTTGATAGGTCGAAATCAAACCAAGCAAAAATCCTATCTTGAATTGTTTCATTGAATTTCAATAAATTGGTTTCATTTTGAAAAATAAGTTCCTTGATTTCTAAACCGTAATGTTCGAAGTAGGGAGAGGAAGAATAGGCACTTTCAATCGCTTTCCAATGGTCTTTTCTCCAATCAATATCGTAAGAAATTTCAACTTCATCAATGGATGTTTTTGAACCATTCCTTCGAAAAACAGGAATAGATAAAGCTTGCAAGCCGTTCGCTGTGAGAATTTCGCAGCGATTTCTATAGGTTTGTTTTATAAAATGTTCCTTCGCTTCAATTAAAACTTTTTTTTGCAAAGTTAGTGCGCGATAATAATTTAGATGACCAAAATATACTGTTGGAAAAACAGGAATCATCAGTGAATAAACTTAAACACTCGGTCCCATCGTACTCCTGCATAAGGATCTTTAGAGAACCACACCATTGAAGCTTTTCCCACGACATGGTCTTCTGGAACGCAACCCCAAATACGTGAATCCGCTGAATTATAACGATTGTCTCCCATCAACCAATAATAATTCATAGCAAAAGTATAGGTTGCAGCTTTTTTTCCATCAATGAAAATTCCAGATTTCGTTTCAGACAAAGTATGTCCTTCATAAGCAGTAATGATTCTTCTGTACCAGGCAATGTTTGAATTATCAATTTTAACAGTCAGACCTTTTTTTGGTATTTGAAATCTTGTAAAATCAGTAATCGTATTGTTAATAAATGGATCTTTAGGGAAAGTAGAGAGATTCATTAACATTTGTTCTCCATTTGGATTTACTGTACTTGTGTCAGAATATTGAGGACGCAAAATAACTTCAAATTTTGCGGCGGGATATTTATTTTGAAGAATTCTTTTTTGATTCTGCGTTAACTGCATTTCCCAGTAGTTGCCGTATTTTTTATAATCCCCTCTCGCTTGCTCA
The DNA here is from genome assembly GCA_945888595.1 of Chryseobacterium gleum. Classification (GTDB taxonomy): domain Bacteria; phylum Bacteroidota; class Bacteroidia; order Flavobacteriales_D; family Crocinitomicaceae; genus CAIUKX01. Next base: position 16,528 of record CAMDAO010000025.1, read on the forward strand.
ATGCCCCATGAAAACATTTGTTTACTATCAAGAGACTCAATATTTGTAACTTTGTATTGAAGATTCTGAAATTCAGGAACAAAAGCTTTTTCCCCATTGATATATAAAATAGATTTTTTGATTTCAATCCAATCTCCTGCGATAGCTACACATCTTTTTATGTAATTTTCTCGTTTGTCAACCGGTCTGTAAATTAACCCATAATGATTGATAATATCATATTCACCTGTTTCATTCTGTCTGTGTGTAATTTTTTCTTCGGACATTTCTTGAATAGCTTTATTTTTCCATTTACTATTATCCTTAAAGAATTGCAGTAACATGTAGTTATTTGTATAGCCATTTATTGTTTGGTCATCGGTAATTCCTAATTTTTTTAGACTATCTGCATAATATTGTTGAACAATCATGAAATTTCTACCTGTTCCCTCATCGGATTTAAAAAGATAAAAAGCCTCATCATTCACAATTCCATGGTAATCATGTCCCATTAGTCCATTAGGCATTCTTGGGTCATAAACTGCCGTATCGCCCGAAGGGTAATTAAATACAACCACATCATTTCTATTCACTTTTCCAAATCCAGGAAGTCTAGTATAGTTTACTGTTTCAAGCGTTGAATATGACTTTGTGATCACCCAAGGAATGGTGTTGTGAACCAATGGAAAGGATAGGGGAGTGACGGGTACTTTTGGTCCGTATGCTAATTTATTTACAAAAAGAAAGTCGCCCACTAACAAAGTTTTTTCCATCGATCCCGTTGGTATTTGGAAAGGTTCAAACACATACGTTCGAATGATACTTGCAGCAACCAAGGCAAACATGATGGAATCACCCCATTCTTTCACTTTGGTTTTTTGTCCTGGCTTTTCTCTCGAAATAGCATTTAGGGCAAGAGCTAATACATTTCCAATAACAGGAAGCGAGAGAAAGAGAGCTAAATGATCTCCCCAAGCACGCTCATCTACTTCTTTTCCATTCATCCAGTTCGTTTCGGGTAGAATATCTTGTTTAGAGGAGGCTATTTTTGAAAGAATAATGTAAGGAAAGAAAATACCTTGAAGAGTATCTAGAAAAGAATAATAGCCAAACCTACGTATATAACTGGTGTTAACTACCGACCACATAACCAAATGAATGCCGGGAAAAACTAGTAAAAATGCCCACCAAGGTTTTTTACAACTTATCCTAAAAGCAACATAATAATTGTAACCGGGAACAAGAGCTTCCCAAGGTTTTCTATCAGCTTGCTCAAAACTTTTCCACCACATTGCTAAATAGGGGTGAACTATTAAAAATAAGTAAAAATAAATTGCATTCATTATTTATAATTTTAATACATCATTCATTTGAAATTCTCCTTTTTTGCCTACTAAGAATTCTGCGGCAATAACTGCTCCTAAAGCAAATCCTTTTCTACTGTGAGCTTCATGGGAAATTGAAATTGTGTCTATCTCTGAAGCATAATTAATAGTATGTGTTCCAGGAACATCAGGTAATCTATATGAAGTTAAAGATAATTGGTTTCTATTCGTCACTGGTACTTCATCTCGTCCAAGAACCCACGATTTGTAATCGACATTGTTTTCTAGGATTCCATCTGCTAAAGTAATGGCTGTTCCACTTGGAGCATCTAATTTATGAAGATGATGAATTTCTTCAATGGATGCAATATAGTCTTTCTTCCCAGAGATAAGTTGAGCCAGTTTTTTATTTAATTCAAAAAAAATGTTCACTCCAATACTGAAGTTGGAAGCATGTAAAAGACTTCCATCCAATTTTTTTATTTTTTCTTGTATAAAAGTTAGATCATCATTCCAACCTGTCGTCCCCACTACAATAGGAATGTTTCGTTCTAAACACAAAAGCATATGGCTCACGACTAACTTTGGTTGAGAAAATTCAATTGCCATGTCAACTTGTGAAAAGTCGGCATGCTGAACGCTAAGTTCGCTGTTACAAATTAATACGACGGAATGTCCGCGTTCTTCAGCAATTTTTTCAATTGCTTTGCCCATTTTCCCGTATCCTATAAGTGCTATTTTCATTCTTTTCTTTGAATTAAAACAAAAGTAGGTTTAAAAATTTGTTAACCTACTTTTTTAACGAAAATTAAAGGTTAATCCTAATCCTGCCGTATTGTTGTTTAGTACCTTGGGTTTAATTTGTAAAGTTAAATCATCAGAAATATCAAATTTCACAAAATGTGCCCCAATTCCAGCATCAATTACTTGAAATAAATAGGCAATCCCAAATGTTAAAATAGATAAATCTCTCCGCGAGGAATATGTATTGTATAAAGTTAACACACCAAGAGAATCATAGCCAGCCCATTTAGGATCGGAGATAATTCCAGGATTTGCTATTCTATACTCATATTCGTGTTTTAGTGAAAGTTGAGTAGATTGATTTTTGATGAGGAAGTATCCACTAGCGCCAATTGCAGCATAAAAAAGTGGGACCTTCCAAAAGACATTATTTCTTCCTTTTGTGCCTTTTCTAGTTTCTAAATAATTATAAAATTGACCAGCACCTGGCAATACAGCAGAATAAATCACGGCTTTTTTTACTGAAAATTTTTGAACTGTATCAATCTGTGCACTCTCAATACTTTTATCTTGACAAAACAAAAAGTTGGATGACAAGATGAAAACAAAAGCAAACTGAAATTTCATTATTTATTTAAAAGTTCAATAATTCGGTTAAAATCTACATCTGAATTAAAATTGATGATTATTTTTCCGGCACCGTTACTTGTTTTCTTCAGTTCAATTTTTGAGGAAAGTTTGTCTGCTAAATGTTCTTTAAAAACAACTTGGTTACTTGTTAAGTATGATTTTACGCCGTTAACTTCCTTTGGTTTTTGAGTGTCTTCTGCAGAAATTTCACCCGTATTTCCTTGTTTGATTAATATTTCAACGTCGCGGACAGAAAGACTTTCTAAAAGAATTTTATTGAAAATAGCTAGTTGTATTTGCTCTTCTCCTGCAGAAACTAAAGCTCTTGCATGCCCCATAGATATTAGGTTGTCGCGCACACCAGCCTGAATATCAGCAGGTAATTTTAATAACCGAATATGGTTGGTAATACTAGAACGACTTTTAGATATTTTTTGACTTAATTGATCTTGTGTAAGCGAACATTCATCAATTAAACGTTGATATGAAAGGGCAACTTCTATGGAATTTAAATCTTCGCGTTGAATATTTTCAACCAAAGCCATTTCTAACATTGACTGGTCATTCGCAACTCGAATATACGCAGGTATTTCAGCTAGTCCAGCTAATTGAGAAGCTCTAAAACGTCGTTCACCAGAAATTAATTGGTATTTATCTCGACCTAATTTCCTAACTGTAAGTGGCTGAATAATTCCATGAATAGAAATTGATTGACGTAATTCTTCCAGTGCTGCTTTTTCAAAATTAGAGCGTGGATTGAAAGGATTTGCTTCAATATTTTCAATCGGAAGCATGGCAATTGACCCAACGACATCGGACGAAGCATTTCTTGTTGTTATGTCTGTACTTGCATTTTCTAATAAAGCGCTTAAACCTTTTCCTAATGCAGAACGTTTTGTGGTATTAGAGTTCATTGTCTAATTCAATTTTTTTAGTTTCGTTATTTATTTTTGTCGCGTCGTTTTTTTGCAGAACCTCTCTAGCAAAGTTAAGATAATTAAAAGATCCTTTGCTCGAAGCATCATGCATGATAATAGTCTCACCAAAACTTGGGGCTTCGCCTAATTTTGTGTTTCTATGAATTACGGTGTCAAAAACTAATTCTTGAAAATGCGTTTTAACTTCGTCAACAACTTGATTTGCTAATCGTAAACGAGAATCGTACATGGTCAAAATGATACCTTCAATTTCAAGATTTTCATTTAGTCGTCCTTGAATAATTTTTATGGTATTTAATAATTTACCCAATCCTTCTAATGCAAAATATTCACATTGCACCGGAATCATGACAGAATCTGCAGCAGTTAAGGCATTTACAGTAATCAGTCCTAGTGATGGTGAGCAATCAATAATAATGAAATCATATTCATCCTTGATCTTGTCTAAGGCCAATTTTAACATGTATTCCCTATTTGGCAAATCAATCATTTCAAGCTCAGCGCCCACTAAATCAATATGGGAAGGAAGTAGGTCTAAATTTGGATTTTGTGTAGTAAGAATAAGTTCTTTAGGGTGAATGCCATTTATTAAACAATCATAAATGTTCTTCGTGCTTTTGGGGTCAAAACCAAGTCCTGATGTAGCATTTGCTTGAGGATCAGCATCGACTAGAAGTGTTTTGTATTCTAAAACACCAAAACAACCACCTAAATTAATAGCTGTTGTAGTTTTTCCAACACCACCTTTTTGATTTGCAATTGCAATAATTTTACCCATTAGATTAAATTTGAGCGATAAAGGTACGCCAAATCACGCTTTAAAAAGCTAATAGTTTTACGTATTTATTAACATTTTCGAGTCGGTTTTGAAAATATTATCTTAAAGGTCTTCGAAAGAAATGGACGAATAATTGGAGTTCTGATCTTCTTTTTCAATAAAATCGCCTGAAAGCTTTAATTCTTTGATTTTCGCTAACACATCTTCAAGTCCTTCTTGAAATTTGTCAAAATCTTCTTTGTATAGAAAGAGTTTATGTTTTTCGAAATTGTCTCGACCCTCTGAGAACGTTTTCTTGCTTTCGGTTAAAATGATATACAAGTCTTTTCCCTTGGTGGCTTTCACATCAAAAAAATAAGTTCTTTTTCCCGCTCTTACTACTTTTGAATATACTTCGTTGTTATTATCATTTTCCATTGTCTTATGTTTTTTCATGTTAACAAGACAAATATGCTGATTTTTTTGATTGCTCAGCTGATTGTGAATAAAATAGATTGCATTGTTATAAAAAAAAATGCAATAGAGGAGCAAAGGAAATGAATCAGTTTTGTTCTTCGCTCAATTGTTTCTTATACATGTCGGCATAGATTCCTTGTAAATCTAATAATTCAGCGTGTGAACCTTCTTCGACTTTTTCTCCATTGTCTATGACGATGATCTTATTTGCATTTCTAATGGAGGAGATACGATGACTCACAATGATAGAGGTAATTATGTTTTTTTCAGCTTTCAAATTTTCTAAGATAATTTCTTCCGTTTCGGTGTCAACAGCAGATAGACAATCGTCCATTAATAGCAAGTTAGGCTTTCTAATTAGCGCTCTAGCAATGCTTACTCGTTGTTTTTGACCTCCACTTAAATTTACACCTCTTTCGCCCAATAACGTATCAAATTGATCTGGAAATTGCTCAATATTATGATACACATGGGCTTTCTTTGTAATAGCTATTAAATCATCTTCGGAAGCTTTATTGTTGTCAATTCCAAATTTAATATTGTTCCCTATCGTATCTGAAAATAAAAAAACATCTTGCGGAATGACACCTGTTTGCTTCCTGAAATCATGAATATTAATGTTTTTTATATTTTGGTTATCAATCAATATTCCCCCTTCGTCTGTATCAAATTGTCTCATTATTAGGTTTAATATGGTTGATTTACCACTTCCTGTTTTTCCAATGATAGCAAATGTATCTCCTTTCTGAATACTGAAATTTAAATTATGAACTGCTTTTATTCCTGAGTTATCGTAGGTATAGCTCACATTTTTAAATTCAATGGAGCCCTCAAAATGAAAAGGAGAACTGTTTTCATTTTTTATTTCAGGTTCTTCCCGCAGAAATTCGTTGATTCGTTCTTGCGATGCTGCAGCTCTTTGTATAATAGAAGTAACCCATCCTACACTTGCAAAAGGCCATGTTAGCATATTCACAAACATAATAAAAGAGACAATTTCTCCTAAAGAAATAGACTTTTCATAGGTCATAATTCCTCCAGTATAGATCACAATCAACGTGCTTAAGCCTATAAGAAAGGTAATTGTAGGCATAAAAAGGGCATTGACTAGGACTAATTTCATATTTCTTTTTTGATACTCATCGGCAGAAGTATTAAATTTTTCTTTTACCTCTCCTTCTCGACTAAAAGCTTTAATAACACGTATTCCTGAGAAAAATTCTTGAATTAATGTCGACATATTGGATTGCTCCTGTTGAACTTTATGACTCAACTTATTCATCTTATTAGAGACTTTGTATATAAGAAAAGACATGACAGGTAAGGGCAGTAAAACAAAAAAGGTCAATTTCCCACTTATTTGTATCATCTGGGACACAACCATGATAAACAAAACTGCTAGATTAATAGTATACATTACGCCGGGCCCTAAATACATTCTAACCTGACTAACATCTTCTGTTATCCGATTCATTAAATCACCAGTATTGTTTTTTTTGAAAAAAGAATAATCTAACCGCTGATATTGGTTGTATATCTCGTTTTTTAAATCATACTCGATTAATCGTGACATAATAATGATACTTTGTCTCTGAAAAAAGAGAAATACCCCTTTCATCAATGCCAAAAACATGTAAAATCCCCCAATCTTTAACATCAATGTCAAAAAATCTGAAAAGTTTTTTAGCTCTGTTTTTTTGAATAATTCATCAACAGTAGATTGTACAAACATAGGTATTTGCACACCAAAATAGTTCGAGATAATTATAAATACCACACCCAAAAGGACGTGCCATTTATATTTAAAAAAATATTTATTCAAATAGCTAAGTGACTTCATTCGATATTTTCCTATTTTTGCAACGAAAAAAGTTGCATAACGGTGCAAAAATAAACAATTGACTTGATATAATATTTATTAGCGTTTTATATGTTCGAAGTAAAAGCATTTCAAGATACGGATTTAGCGGCTAATCCAGTCATTGCTCAAATGAGCAAGTTTAATCATGAACAAATTTTATTTTGTAATGATAATGCAACTGGCCTGAAAGCAATTATAGCTGTTCATAATACGGTTTTAGGTCCTGCTTTGGGTGGAACACGAATGTGGCAATACACGAATGAATTAGAAGCCTTGAATGATGTTCTCCGTCTTTCTCGCGGAATGTCTTATAAAAATTCAATTTCAGGTTTAAATTTGGGTGGAGGTAAAGCGGTTATTATTGGCGACTCCTACACCATGAAATCAGAAGCTTTAATGCGCCGTTTCGGAAAATTCGTTAATAGTTTAGCCGGAAAATACATCACTGCAGAAGATGTTGGTATTTCTACTTTAGATATGACGTATGTCAAAATGGAAACAGATCATGTTGTGGGTTTACCTGGAAAAAGTGGTGATCCTTCACCTGTTACTGCGCATGGGGTATATATGGGAATGAAGGCGTGTGCGAAGGAACAATTTGGTTCAGATTCATTATCCGGTAAAAAAATTGCTGTGCAAGGTGTTGGGCATGTTGGTGAATATTTAGTCGATTTTCTAACAAAAGAAGGAGCTACTGTTTTTATTAGCGATATTCATGAAGAAAGTTTAAAAAGAGTTTCTGCAACCTATGGTGCAAAAGTGGTTGGTCTAGATGACATTTACGATATCGAGATGGATATTTATGCGCCATGTGCTTTAGGCGCAACAATCAATAGTGATACTTTGTCTCGCTTAAAGTGTTCAATCATTGCAGGAGCAGCTAATAATCAGTTGCAGCAAGAAGATGTTCAAGGCTTAAACGTTATGCAAAAGGGTATTATTTATGCGCCAGATTTTGCCTTAAATGCAGGAGGTGTAATTAATTGTTATTCTGAGGTAAAAGGTTATTCTTCTGAATGGGCAATGTCCAAAGCGGATGAAATTTATAATACGATTTCGAATATTGTAAAAAGATCAAAAACTGAAAATATCCCAACGTATCAGATCGCTAATAAAATGGCTGAAGAAAGAATAGAATCAATTGGGAAAGTTAAGTTACCAATGTAATGATGGAAGTTTAAATATATTTTTAAAACTTTCATAAAATAAATAGAATGCTGAATAGAAGACATTTAAGGATCAAAGTATTACAAGCTCTTTATGCTTATTATCAATCAAATGAAGACAGTTATAAACGGACTGAAAATGATATGATGCAAGCTATCGAAAGAATTTATGATTTGTACATTTATCTGATGTTAACATTTGGTGAATTGAATTCAATTGCTGCTAGGAGAATTGAAGAAAATAAAAAGAAAATTCGCCCTTCTGATCTTGAATTGAATCCAAACATGAAATTTGTTGAGAACGATTTAATAAAATTGTTGAACGAAAACAAAGAATTAAGAGCTATTTCTGAAGATTTAAAAGTGAATTGGGTAGGGGATGATCACCAAGAAATGTTCAAGAAAATGCTTCTTCATATTCGTGAAAGTGAGACTTATTTTGAATTTATGGAGAATGGAGTAACTGGATTTGAAGAAGATAAACAGTTCGCATTAGCTCTTTTTAAAACAGAAATTGCCAATTATCCTTTACTGTATGATTTTTTCGAAGAAAAGAGTATTCAATGGATGGATGATATCGATCTTGCATGTTCAATGGTATTAAAAACAATGAAAGCTTTCACGTTGGAGGGAGATAATGATATCCTGAAATTATACAAAGACAAAGTGGATGAACAGCAATTTGTGACGGAACTGCTTCGTAAAACGATTTCTTTGGATAAAGAAAATGAACTCCTAATTGATGATTTAACGAAAAATTGGGAATTAGATCGTATTGCAAAAATGGATGTCGTACTAATGAAAATGGCAATTACTGAATTTCAAATTTTCAATAGTATTCCAACAAAAGTGACATTGAATGAATATATTGAAATTTCCAAATTTTATAGTACGCCTAAAAGTCACACGTTTATCAATGGAGTTCTTGATAAGGCTATAGATAGATTGACAAAAGACAATAAAATTATAAAAGTTGGAAGAGGGCTTATCAATTAGCCTTCATTGTAGAAAAACAAAAACAAGAAGAATGAAAAATAAATGTATACTTTTTATTGGATTAGCACTTTTAGCTCAATCTTGTACAGATACTTCCAAAGTGGAAGTTGGAAATAAAACAACCATGACCGTCAATCTCGTTTATGATGCTGGAAATGTTGTGAAAGGAGAAGTTATCGATGCTAAATTTGTACTCAAAAATACCGGAAAATTTCCTTTAGTGATTGGCGACGCAAAAGGTTCTTGTAGTTGTACGATTGCAGAAAAGCCAGAACAACCAATTGCTCCAGGTAGTGAAGGAGAAATCAAGGCGCATGTTACAACAATGAATGCAATTGCTGGAAACATAAATAAATCAATTAATATTGTAGCTAATACAGAGCCGTCCGTTACGCAGGTGATCGTAAAAGCAAATATCTTAAACAAGTAAATAATTAAATTAATATATAAGAAGATGAATCCACAAGTGATAATGTTAGTGTTAATGTTGGACGTATTTTATTTCTTTATGATCAGACCTCAGCAAAAAAAGCAAAAAGAGTTAAAAGCTTTTAGAGAAAATATGAAAGCTGGTGATAAAGTAGTTACCATTGGAGGAATTCATGGTAAAATTTTAGAATTAAGTGATTCAACGGTCTTAATTAGTTCTGAAGGTAGTAAATTACGATTAGATAAATCTGCTATTGCAACTAGTTCTGCAGATCAATTAACGCCAACTGCTTAATCCTCTTTTAGTATATATTTTAAGTCCGAACTAGAATTAGTTCGGACTTTTTATTATATTTAAACTATCTAATGATAAAAATCCATTTATACTATGAGAGTTTTCCTATTTGTGTTTGCTTTTTTATTGTTGTTAGTTTCTTGTAAGCAAGAAACGGTTGATCAGGATTGTGGTTTGTGTGGATTAAATATGAATAGGGTAGACACACCTGAAGATCCAGAAGCTGCCATGCTGCAAGTGAAGCAAGCAGACACTTCCACCGCTGGTAATGCAGAATTCAAGGAAAACAAACTTAAAATCGAAAAAATTTATGGGGAACAGTGGGATTTTTGTAAATGTGTTGTAGCAAATGACTCCCTTGACAAGGCAGTAAAAGCTGGAGATATTACAGATAAACTAATGGAGAGGTTTGATGAAGTGGATAGAAAATGTAAATCATTTCTAGTAATGGATAATATGCATACTCCTGAAGAGAGATCGAAACATGATAAGAAAATTAGAAATTGTTTGAGAGCAGCAGGAATTCGATAATAGAATATGGACTTGCCTTCAAATTCTGGAGGCAAAGGTAAGCTATGCTGCTAATAAGACTTCTATTAATAGTATCTTAATTACTCATGCAGAACCTACCGCACAGTGAT
>CAMDAO010000026.1 GCA_945888595.1 Chryseobacterium gleum
TTTCCAAGATATGCTTTTTGAACTCGTTGCATCTGGACATTCATTTTTGGGCAAATTGTTCCACATGTAGTGAAAAAATATTCGGCCACGAAAACTTTACCACTTACATTTTTGTCGGTGATTACTTTTCCATCTTGATTTAAGAAAGAAAACATTCCTACTCCTTTCCATACTAAGCTTTTCAAATAGTATTAATGCACAAGTAAAAGTGTACCAAAATGCAGCTAACTCAGCTATCAATAGCACTTTTGCTTTTATGGATGCTTCCAGCAGTCCTTTATTGAAATTTATTTTAATTTTGAAAATGCGGGATGCTAGCAGCAGAAAAAGTAACTGAAAAACCACTAAAAAAGCTTATTATGCTTTTTTAAATAGCAATAAAAAGGTGTATTTGCTTTTATAAATAACAAAATGGAAAAATTAGTAGAGAAATCTGCTCGAAAAAGCAAGATGTACTCCACTTTTATTCTTAAATAATCTGTCTTGCCCACAATTTTTCTAAAAAATATTTCCACGGAAGTATCAAAATTCTATCTCACAGATGGAAGCTTGGGTAGATTGGTTTTTAGTGCAAGGGAACAGGTAAATATTCCAAATCTCATACATCCAATTCATCAAACAGCAAAAGTATATGGTTGGGAAATTTTGGACTAGCACAGCGGCAAGCATATTTCCTAGTTATTTAGGTTTTTCAATAAGTAATGCAGGTGTGGGAAATTCTATACGTGCATACGGGAATAGGGTTCGTTGTATTAAGGATTAATCAAAACACTTTTGCCAGGCAAAAGTGTTTATTTTTTCTGCCCTTGTTGGTTATAACACCATTACTGTTCGGAAGATTAACATTATAAATTTAATAAAATAAAGATTTCTAAAATAATAGCTTTACATTAATTTTTCGCCCTTGTTGGTGTTTTCACCAACAATAATAAATGCTGTAGATATCACGCAGTTTTTTTATATAATGCCTTTTTATTCATAATAAATACTATTTTTGTGTAAAAAATCACAAAATAAACACTTATAAATGGAAAGAGCATTGCAAAGTGAGCTACAAAGTTGGCAAAAACAAGCCAATAGGTTACCCTTAATTATTCAAGGTGCTAGGCAAGTTGGTAAAACCTACCTGATGAAATGGTTTGGTCAAACGCACTTTCAACAGTATGCTTATTTTAATTTTGATGAACGACCTGAGCTGAAAGATTTTTTTACGGCCAATAAAGATGTTGATCGAATTATCAATTCACTATCATTAATTAGCGGTAAAACCATTAATGCCACTACGCTGATTATTTTTGATGAAATACAAGAATGTCCGGAAGCATTGAATACCCTAAAATATTTTGCTGAAAAGAAACCTGAAATCCCTATTGTTTGCGCTGGTTCATTATTAGGAATCGTATTAAATTCTGGAATTTCTTTTCCTGTTGGTAAAGTTGCATTTATGACACTTTATCCATTAACGTTTAAAGAAGTTTTACCTAATTGGAACGATAACTTAGCCCGTTTTATAAATCAAATAAAAAGCATTGAACCAATACCAGATTATTTTTTTAACGACCTAGTTGACAATTTTAAAAAATACCTCATTACAGGTGGCATGCCGGCAGTATTAAACGCATTTAAACAAGAAAATTCATTTGATGCATGCGAAAGTGTATTGCAAAATTTAATACAGTCGTACCATGGCGATTTTGCAAAGCACCCTGTTATGAGCGATGTAGCAAAAATAGGACAAGTGTTTAATTCCTTGCCAAGTCAACTTGCCCGTGAAAACAAAAAATTTATTTATCAATTGGTTAGAACAGGAGCCCGAGCAAGAGAATATGAAGATGCCATTCAATGGTTAATTCGCGCTGGCTTGGTTTATCAGATCAAATTAATTTCAAAACCCGGCATTCCGCTTTCGGCTTATGATGATGTGAGTGCTTTTAAATTATATGCTTTAGATGTAGGACTGATGCGTAAAATGGCAAAGCTTTCGCCAACGGCCTATACCGAAGGATCGCGATTATTTACAGAGTTTAAAGGGGCCATCATAGAAAATTATATTTTACAAAGTTTAGCTGCACAATTTGATGATCTTCCTCGGTATTGGACCTCAGGAAATTCAGCTGAAGTTGATTTTGTGATACAATATAAAAATGAAATTATACCCATTGAAGTAAAAAGTGATGAAAACATTAAAAGTCGGAGTTTGCAAATGTATCACCAAAAATACAACCCAAAATTACGCATCCGATTTTCTTTAAAAAATCTTTCTTATCAAGATGGTTTATTAAATATTCCTCATTTTATGTCCGATTATACAAAAGAAATTATTAAATTTATTTTAAATGAGTAAATCTCTTACCTTCCTTTTTTGCCTTCTTATTGCTCATTTGAGTATCGCTCAATCCATAACTGGTAGATTTACTCACCTTGACAAGCAAGAAATTAAACTCGAAGGTTTTAAGGGCCTGAAAACGTATGCTATTTCAAACGCTACTGCTGATGAAAAAGGAAATTTTAAACTATCATATACGAAGGAAGATTTCGGTGTTGCTTACTTGATATCTTCCGATAAAAAACCACTGCTTGTAGTATTAAGTGGAGAGGATATAGAAATTACTGGCGACGCATTGAGCGCTGCAGAAACAATTCACATCAAAAAAGGAAAAGAAAACCTGTTGTTCGAACAATATGCCACCGAACATCCTCGCAGAGAACAAGCTTTAAGTGCTTGGATTTATTTAGAGAAAATATATACCTTGGATTCTTTATTTTCGGTGCAAAAAGTGGCAGTGAAAGATATTCAAATAGAAAAACAACGCATCAAGGCCGAAGATGCCGCGTTTTTAGCAAAGCTTCCAAAAGAAAGTTATGTGAGTTGGTTTTTACCCACCCGAAAATTAGTTAGTGATGTTTCTACCGTTGCGCAATACCGACCAGAAGAAATACCTGCAACGATTGCTGATTTCAGAGCGATGGATTATACCGATCAACGTTTGTACAAAAGTGGATTATTCAAAGACGCCATTGAAAGTCATTTTTGGTTACTGGAGAATAGCGGAAAGTCATTGGATTCGGTTTTCATTGAAATGAAAATTTCTATTGATGCGATGATGGTGAATTTACTAAAAGATGAAAAAAAATTGAATGAAGTGACCAACTATCTGTTTGATTTATTAGAGCGTCAGAGCTTATTTCAGGCTTCCGAATACTTGGCTTTAAAAGTTCTAAATGAAACGAGTTGCATTATAGAAAGTGATTTAGCCAAACAATTGGAAAGCTACCGCGCCATGAAAAAAGGGAATATTGCATCCGATATCAATTTTGGCAATAGCACTTATTTGAATGGAGTGAAACAAGCGATGTTTAGTAATCTAACAAATTTAACAACGCCCTATACCTTGGTCGTTTTTGGAGCAAGCTGGTGTCCAAAATGCATGGAGGAGCTTCCAAAACTCACACAAAACTATGTAAAATGGCGCAATTTGGGTGTAGAAGTAGTTTATATTTCGTTAGATACAGACCAGCAAGTTTTCGAGCAATCGGTAAAATCCTATCCCTTTTTCGCCTACTGCGATTACAAGAAATGGGAGAGCCAAGTGGTTCAAGATTATTATGTTTTTGGCTCACCGACCTTTTATCTATTAGATGCCAAGCGTAAGATACTGCTGCGCCCAAATTCTATCACACAGATGGAAGCTTGGGTAGATTGGGTTTTAGTGCAAGGTAACAGGTAAACAAGAAATAACGAACAGGAAAATATCCGCTACAAAAAAATAAAAATTTATCTATTTAAATCTTCCCCTGTTTGACGAGCACCCCAAAAAAGACACTTTGTCCATCATTATTGATAATAAAGGTACTTTCTTACTAAATCCATTGCCTAACATTTCCCCAAAACGATAAAAAAAGCTTATTATGCTTTTTAAAATAGCAATAAAATGGTGTATTTGCTTTGATAAACAGCAAAATGGAAAAATTAGTAGAGAAATCTGCTCGAAAAAGCAAGAAGTAAACCACTTTTGATCTTAAATAATCTGTCCTTCCCACAATTTTTCTAAAAAATCTTTCCAGGGAAGGATCAAAATTGTATCTACTATTCTTGGCAAGGGTTCTGTGCACACTACAATCGCTTTTTTCACCTCCTATTCTTCTTTGAAAGCTTTTAATGACGAAAAATAATAAAAATAAATGATAAGGTGTTCTTCCTATTTGCAAAGACTGCTAAAGCGTAAAGGCCAAAATGTAATAAAATTACTACTGGTGTTCGGCTTAGTGCGAAGTATACAATAATGGAGACCTTCAAAAACTTGCACCTCACCGAATGGTCAGTACTTTATAATGAAATATATAAATAATATATTTTGCATGAATTTTTAATTAAAATACTTGCATGCGCATTGATAATTTAGTATCTTTGTATAGGAGAAATAATAACATGACAACTTTGAACGAGCTTAAAAAGCATTTAAAAAAAGGAAGAGTTTATCGAAGGAATGAATTAGCAGAGTGGTCAAAATCCGTTGATAGACATCTTGATGAATTACTGAAGGAAGGAGTTTTAGAAAAACTCTCTCAGGGATTGTATTACGTTCCTCAAACTTCCGTATTTGGAAAAGTTCCGCCGGATGAAGATGTTTTGGTGCGCAGCTTTTTAAAAGACGATAGGTTTCTTCTTGTTTCACCGAATTTTTATAATAGCCTTGGCGTTGGCACAACACAGCTTTATAATAAAAAAGTTGTTTATAATCATAAACGTCATGGAACGTTTAAATTAGGAAACAGAGATTTCGAATTTCAATTGAAACATCATTTTCCTTCAAAGATGACAGAAGAATTCTTGTTGGTGGATCTCGCAAATAATTTAGATAACTTAGCCGAAGATCGCGATAAGATATTAAATAAACTTCTTACTAAAGCCGCTCAAATGCCTTCTCAAAAACTGAAACATGTTGTTATGGAATATGGAAGCGCTAAGACTAAGAAAATGCTAAAGCCACTTATGACTAATACTACCGCGCTCGCAAATGCCTAAATACTTGCACGATCATCAAGAGTTTGCTTCTCTAATCAATATTCTTGCAAATGAAAAGAATATTGAACCCGGATTAATTGAAAAGGATTATTGGATCATGCATGTTTTGTATGGATTAAAAAAACAAGAATTTCAATTTGAGTTAAAAGGCGGAACTTCTTTGTCTAAAGGATACAAACTAATTAATAGATTTTCCGAAGACATTGATATCCACATTAAACCAGATGCAAAGTTTGAAATCAATGAAAACCCTAAGAATACCAATAAAAATAATGCCGCGAAACGCAAAGCATTTTATGATTCGCTTGTAACTGAAATAAAAATACCGGGTATAACTTCAATAGTCAGAGATACGGCTTTTGATGAGGAAATCACTTATCGAAGTGGAGGTATTCGATTGAATTACCAAACCAAAGTTGATAAAGTTGGGGCAATGAAAGAGGGAATACTTTTGGAAGCCGGCTTTGATGATGTTACACCAAATAAAACGATCACCATAAGTTCTTGGGCATATGATAGAGCAATCGAATCGAAAGTAGAAATTATTGACAATAGAGCATTGGATAGTATATGCTATCATCCCGGATATACATTAGTAGAAAAATTACAAACGATTGCTACTAAATTTAGAAATGAACAAGGCAAAGGAGTTAAAGGTGTAAATTTTATGCGGCAGTATTACGATGTGTATTGTTTACTTGGCTCTCCTGAAGTTATTGAATTTATAGGATCAGAGGAGTACCATGCGCATAAAGAAAAGAGGTTCCCGACAGTCGATTTTGAAATTCCGATCTCAAAAAACGAACCCTTCTTATTATCCTCGCCCGAAATACGTGCCGATTTTACAGAAAGATATAAAACAACCGCCGCTTTGTATTATCAGGGACAACCTCCTTTTGACGAATTAATTGAGCGGATTGCGAAGCATATTAAAAAAATGTAAGCGCAGTATGATTTCGGAGAAGATTCGGAATCAATAAATCCAACAGATCACAGGAGCTCGAGGACCTGGAAAACAACTATTAAGCTTATCGAGTGCATCACGTCCGTCAGCTGAAGGGTCGAGAGACACGGTAAGTCAAGAGACACGCTAGCTCGCAACGAAAAATACGACTAGAAACTCAACTAATAACTTTTTCTAAGCTAAGAGCAGGGCTAATAAATTATTTTTTGATTATTTAATAATCTTTTTCTTGATTAGTATCTAATTTTATGCTATCTTTAGTTAAAGTCGAATTTACTTATTAAATAAAAATTGTGCGTGATTAAAAATTTGTATTTTATTAAAATAAACTTTTGTATTTTTGTAAAATATAAAAAATGAATCACATGGTGCTTAAATCTGAAATAGAAAAATCCTTAGCCTTACAACGTTTGTTTTTAAACAAAAAACACTAGTTTGTTGCAGGTGTTAAAAGATATAATATGTAAAGTATATTTTATATAATATGTAAAGCAAAAACAGTATAAAGTGTAAAATAATACTATATTTGTGAAAGAAAAACATAGTGTATGTCATCACAACTTTCCTATATAGTGCGCATTTCAGACGAAGAATTGAAACGGAAATTAAATGCTTCAGGCGCCTTATTAATTCGTGGCATGAAGGCCTGTGGTAAAACACATTCAGCGAAGCAACTTGCAGCGAGCATCATCTCTTTTGATCAAGATGAACAGGTTCCATTGCTGATGGAAACAGCTCCACAGCGATTGCTACTTGGAGAAGCACCCCGCTTGATTGATGAATGGCAAGAATACCCTAAAATTTGGAATTATGTGAGACATGAAGTGGATCACCGAAATAAAACGGCTCAATTTATTTTAACGGGTTCCTCAAATCCGGAGGAAAGTGTAAAAATACACTCCGGTGCAGGAAGATTTACGGTGTTGGATATGCGCACAATGAGCTGGCAGGAAATGGGACATTCAACAGGTGAGATCAGCTTGGGTAAATTATTAAATGGAATTAATCAACAAACGAGTGACACACCAACAGACCTTGAATGTATTGTAGAGCGAATTATAAAAGGAGGATTTCCCGGCTTACTGAATAAAAGTTTAGCTCAGGCAATGGAAATCAATCGTGCTTATGTTGATTTGTTGGCAGAAGTAGACATGAGTCGCGTTTCAGATGTCAAAAGAAATCCCGAGAAAGTTCGTGGTCTACTGCGAGCACTTGCGCGCAATGTAGCAACAACTGTTGATATAACAGTGCTAGAGAAAGATGTTAAACTAAATGAAAACACGGATGTTTCTCGTCCCACAATTTACGATTATTTAGAAGCCTTAAATCGGTTGATGATACTTGAAGATCAACCAGCATGGAATACCCATATTCGAGCATCCGCTTCTCTGCGTAAATCCGCTAAACGTCATTTTTCAGATGTTGCCCTTGCCGTAGCTTCATTAGGAATAGGAAAAGACGCCTTGATAAATGATTTAAAATTAACAGGTTTTTTGTTTGAATCATTAGTTGTTCATGATATGAGAGTTTATGCACAAGCGAATGACGCTCAAGTATATCATTATTATGACTCAACTGGTTTGGAAGTAGATGCTATTGTGCAAAAGTACACTGGCGAATATTGTGCTTTTGAAATTAAATTAGGAATCGGGCAAATTGATGAAGCAGCAAAAAACTTATTAAAATTTGCTTCAATTATAGAAGAGTCAACTAGAACAAAGTTACAATCATTGAATGTGATTACCGGCACTGGTATAAGCTATACTCGAAATGATGGAATTAATGTAATTGCACTTTCTTCGCTTGGTTTCTAATACGATTTAATAATTTGTAAGGTAAAATAATAATAGTTGCCATAGTGGTAAAGTAAAAAATAAAGAGTAATGAAATTTTAAACTATCGTATACGAGGGAAGATTTCGGTGTTGCTTACTTGATATCTTCCGATAAAAAACCACTGCTTGTAGTATTAAGTGGTGAGGATATAGAATTTATTGGCGAGCAAGTTTGCTTTCAAAATAGATCTGTAATATTTTATTTTTCAGAAAAATTTATCTATTTAAATCTTCCCCTGTTTGACGAGCACCCCAAAAAAGATACTTTGTCCATCATTATTGATAATAAAGGTACTTTCTTACTAAATCCATCGCCTATAATATACAAAAAGCTCCAAAATTTTTAATTATAATCCAAACTTTAACTTTGTATTTACATTGATAATCCAAAGTACTACTTTGTATTTACATTGATAATCCAAAGTACAAGTTGTTTTTTTTATACTACAATATGATCATAAAATAGTGATAATCTGTGTAAAATATCTCATAATAAACGCGTGTTTAGTTGTTGAATTCTAGGGAATAAATTTAGTATCCCCGCAACAAGTATACTTCATCCCTGATTATTTCGCATTAAAAACAATTGAAATGTCTTTTATCAGTTGATCCACTTCTTTTGCAGAAGTGCCGTCATAATATCCTCGTATGCGCATTTGCTGATCAACCAAAACGAAATTATTGGTATGAATGAAATCACTACCGGCATCGCCTAAATTTTGTGATTCACTTGGTTTTAAAACAAAGAAGGATTTTCGCGCTAATTCGTATAATTTAGTTTTTTTGCCTGTCAAGAAATACCATTGATCGGCGATTGCTCCATGCGAAGAGGCATACAATTTCATCTGTTCCACCGTATCTATTTCTGGATTTACAGTAAAACTTAAAATTTTAAATTTTGAATTTCCAAGATATGCTTTTTGAACTCGTTGCATCTGGACATTCATTTGTGGACAAATTGTTCCACAAGTAGTGAAAAAATATTCGGCCACGAAAACTTTACCGCTCACATTTTTGTCGGTGATTACTTTTCCATATTGATTTAAAAAGGAAAATTCACCAATCGTATGACCAAATCCTTTCCGCAATAATGTTGAATCAACAAGCTCTGAGTTAACGTCAATTGGATTAATAATGGGTAAGGGTTTCTCTGTGTTTACGGTCATTGAGTAGGCAATTAAAATAGCTGCTAGCGTAATAATACCGAAAACGATAATTCTTTTCATACGTTTTTTTATTGTTTTTTATGGCTGTAACACATCATTTGTATATACTTTTCGCTCCAAAACATCTCCATTTTCCTTGTAAAGAAAACATTCTCCATTTTTTAAACCGTTTGAAAAAACAAATTTACTTTTCATCAGTAAAGTTTCAGGATAATATTCAATCGCTTCACCGTCTAACAGTCCATTTTTAAAATGTAATAAAATTTTAACTTGACCATTTTCAAAATGTTCAGTACTCTCTCCCTCTAATTTTCCATTCAAATAATTGGTAGACATTTTGATTTTATAACCAGGGTAAAATTTTCTAAATTTCCCGTTGCATAAAGTCGTTTTACTTGAGTCTGTGTAGAACGTCGCTCCTCTGTCAAACGTTTTTTGAGAAAAAGTAGAAAAAGTTAAAAAGGGAAGTAAAAAAAGGAAAAATTGAAATTTCATAGCATGTAAATAATAGTTTTCGAAAACGAATTTACTAAAAAAACAAGAAATTGAAAATGAAAGCTACCATATTATTTATCTTCATTATTTTTTGAAAGTTCGTTCTCAACAAGAATTAACTCATCATAAAATTCTTCCCCAAAAGCACGGATCAATGGTTCTTTTAAAAAGCGAAAAACAGGAACGTCTAATTTTTCACCACACGCACAAGCAGGCTCACAAATTTTCCAATCATTATAATTTAAAGCCGTAAAATCATTAAACTGTTTGACACGAATAGGATACAGATGACACGAAATAGGTTTTTTGAAGTCTGTTTTCCCTTCTTTATGCGCTTTTTCAATGGCACATTTTGATGTTCCATGGTCGTCAAAATAGACAAAAGCACATTCTTGCCCATTCACTAAAGTGGTGGCAATATCATTGTCTTGATCCATGTAGAAAACGCCTGTTTTTTCAACAGCAACAACACCTTCAGGCCTCATATAAGGAATAATCATGTCTAGGTCGTCCTCCAAAATACTCACCTCTTCCATCGTTAAAGGCGCACCAGCATCCCCGTGAATACAGCACGCACCTTTACACGCGTTTAAATCACACACAAATTTTCGTTCAAAAATTTGAGTTGAAACGACCTTATCTTGAATTTCTACTAACATTTTTATTTACAAAGTTCGATAATTAGAATGGTTAATGAAACATAAATGTTGATAAATAGTGCGTTATTTAAATAAATATAGTATATTTGCACCATTAAATATATAAGATATTAACAAATGAGGGGGCGAATGTCCCCTCTTTTAATAAAAGATGATTAGTAAAACAAGGGTGCTGGAATTAATTGATGAACGATTTGCTGAATTAGACAACGGTCTATTTTTAGTAGATTTAACGATCTCAAAAGAGAACGCAATTACTATTGAAATCGATAAACACGAGGGTGGCGTTTCCGTAAAAGACTGTATGGCAGTTTCTAGAAATGTGGAACACAACTTGGATAGAGAAGAGCAGGACTTTGAATTACATGTTTCATCTGCAGGCATAGACAGACCGCTTCGAGTTTTGCCTCAATACATTAAAAATATTGGAAGAGGCGTGGAGTTATTGATGGCTGACGGGTCTACTTTAGAAGGTGTATTAAAAGCAGCATCAGTGACAGAAATTGAAATAGAAGTGTCCCGAATTGAAAAAATCGAAGGCAAAAAGAAGAAAGAAACTATAGTAGAACAGGTTGTTTTACCATTGAATACGATCAAAGAAACGAAAATTGTTATTACATTTTAAATAAAAGAGCAGTATGAATAGCTTGGAATTAGTTGAATCATTTTCAGAATTTAAAGATTTAAAAAACATCGACAGAACAACGATGCAGCATGTATTGGAAGATGTTTTTCGTGCCATGTTGAAGAAAAAATTCAATACCGATGAACACATTGATGTTATCGTAAATATTGATAAAGGGGATGTTCAAATATTTGTAAACAAAGAAATTGTAGCAGACGGAGAAGTAGAAGATCAAAATACAGAGATCGCTTTATCTGATGCTGCGAAAATTGAACCTGATTTTGAAATCGGTGAAGAGGTAACGGAAGAATTTACATTTGGTGATTTTGGTCGTCGAAATATTCTTTCATTGCGTCAGAATTTGATTTCAAGAATAATGGAATTAGAGAAAGATAATTTATACAAAGTGTATAAAGAAAAAATTGGTGAAATTGTTACAGGCGAAGTTTACCAAGTTTGGAAAAAAGAAATCATGGTTATCGATGATGAAGGGAATGAATTATTATTGCCTAAATCAGAACAAATACCTTCCGATTATTTCAAAAAAGGAGAATCTGTTCGTGCTGTTGTAGCGAAAGTTGATATGCGTAATAGTAATCCAGTAATTATCTTATCAAGAACAGCACCTGAATTTTTAGAGCGTTTGTTCGAATTAGAAGTTCCTGAAGTATTTGATGGTTTAATTACAATCAAACGAATTGTTCGTGAACCAGGAGAAAGAGCGAAAGTTGCGGTTGAATCCTATGATGACAGAGTTGATCCAGTAGGAGCTTGTGTTGGAATGAAGGGTTCACGTATTCATGGAATCGTTCGTGAGTTGAAAAATGAAAACATTGACGTAATCAACTATACAAGTAATCCACAATTATTTATCACGAGAGCGCTTTCACCAGCAAAGATTACTTCAGTGGATATAAATGAGGAAGAAAAACGAGCTAAGGTGTATTTAAAACCTGACCAAGTTTCTTTAGCAATTGGTCGTGGTGGTCACAATATTAAATTGGCGGGTAGATTAACAGGATACGAATTAGATGTTTACCGTGACGGTGAAATCGATGTCGAAGATGTTGATTTAGAAGAATTTGCAGATGAAATCGAAGGTTGGATTATCGACGAGTTGAAAGCTGTAGGGTGTGATAGTGCAAAATCAGTATTAGAATTAGGAGTTGAAGACCTCGTTAAACGTACAGATTTAGAGCAAGTAACAGTGGAGGAAGTGTTTAGAATACTTCGTGCAGAATTTGAGAGTTAATCACAATGGCACACTCTAAAAAAACATAACAGAAACAAGAATTAAGTTAATACAAAGGACGCATAATTTTATGGCCGAAAAATCAATACGATTAGGAAAAGCAGCAGGTGAATTGAACGTAGGAATTTCCACGTTAACCGAATTCCTTGTATCTAGGGGAGTAAAGATTGACAACAATCCAAACACAAAATTGGAAGGGGATCATTACGAACTGTTACAAAGAGAGTTTGCCGCTGATCAAACGTTTAAAGAACAGTCAAAAATGACGAGTGTAAAACGTGAGAAAAGAGAAACAATTTCTATTCGTGATCCTAGGCAAGGCGAAACACCAACTTCAGATGATGAAGATGATAGCGAGGTATTTAATAAAGAAACGTTTGACCAAAACAATGCAACAAGCAGTTCTTCAAAACCTTCGGGGAACGAGCCAGCATCTGCAGTTTTAAGTGAGGAGAAGAAAACACCAGAAGTTGAACAAAAATCGATATTAATTTCTGAAACGGACAAACCGGTCACTATCGGGGAAGGGGATGTTCAAGTACAAGTTGTGGGCCGAATTGACTTAGATAAGTTAAATACAAAAACTCGTCCTGACAAAAAGAAATACGAAAAACCGAAGAAAACACCGTATGTTGCGCCAACAGCAAAGGTAGATAAGCCTGTGGTTGAAACTCCAAAAGAGGAAGAACCGAAAGAAGTTCAAGAACCTATTGCTCCTGTAGAAATAGAAACAATAAGAGTTGAAAGAAAAGTTTTAACGGGTCCAACGGTTCTTGGAAAAATAGAATTACCGGTTAATAAACCAAAACCAGCGACTCCTGCTAGACCGATTGGAGCGAATGATCCTCGGAAGAAACGAAAAAGAATTAAAAAAATAGATCCGTCTAAGCCAGCCACAGTAAATCCAAACGCAGGAGCAAATCCAGCAGCAGGTTCTGCGACAGGAACAGCGAATCCAAGACCGGGAGGCCCGCCAAGGCCCGCCAATTATAGACCTGGCCCAGGGGCAGCTAATTTTAATAAAGGAAAATTTGTTAAACCAGAAATTAATGAGCGAGATATTCAAAAAGAAATCAAGGATACGCTAGCTCGTTTATCTAATAAAGGAGGAAAATCAAAAGCATCTAAAAACCGTAAAGTTAAACGGGATGTAAACACGCAACGTCGTCAGGATGAGGCAGATGAGGCAGAATTACAAATGAGTATATTAAAACTTACTGAGTTTGTGACTGTTTCTGAATTAGCTTCTATGATGAATATTCAATCAACGCAAGTAATTTCAGCGTGTATGTCTTTGGGTATTTTTGCTTCAATCAATCAACGATTGGATGCTGAAACAATTCAAATTGTAGCGGAAGAATTTGGTTTTGAAACAGAATTTGTAAGTGCTGACGTTCAAGAATCCATTTTATTAGTAGAAGATAAGGAAGAAGATTTACAGGATCGTCCACCAATTATTACGGTAATGGGACATGTCGATCATGGTAAAACCTCTTTATTAGATAAAATTAGAGATGCTAACGTAACGGCAAGTGAAGCAGGTGGAATCACACAACACATTGGAGCGTATTCTTTGGTGTTAAAAGATGGTCGAAAAATGACTTTCTTGGATACTCCTGGACACGAGGCGTTTACAGCGATGCGGGCGCGTGGTGCTCAAGTAACTGACGTTGCAATTATTATTGTTGCGGCAGATGATGATGTGATGCCACAAACCAAAGAAGCAATTTCTCATGCTCAAGCAGCAGGAGTGCCGATGGTTTTTGCAATCAATAAAATCGATAAAGATGGAGCTAATGCAGACAAGATAAAAGAACAACTTTCACAAATGAATATCTTGGTGGAAGATTGGGGAGGAAAATACCAATGTCAAGAAATTTCTGCTAAAAAGAATTTAAATATCGATGCGTTACTTGAAAAAGTATTGTTAGAAGCAGAGATATTAAACATTAAAGCAAACCCAAATAAAAATGCGATTGGAACAGTAATTGAATCCTCTCTAGATAAAGGAAAAGGATATGTTACGAATATATTAGTAGAAGCTGGAACATTAAGAATAGGTGATGTTGTTTTAGTTGGTAGAAATTACGGAAGAGTTCGAGCAATGCATGACGAACATGGTGTTGCTTTGAAAGAGGCTGAGCCATCGAGACCAGTTGCTATTTTAGGAATAAATGGAGCGCCAAGTGCTGGAGATAAATTCCATGTATTAAGCGATGAAAGAGAAGCTAAAAATATTGCCACTAAACGTGAACAACTTCACCGTGAGCAAGGACTTCGAACTACTAAACACATCACATTGGATGAGATTGGTCGTCGTTTGGCAATTGGAGATTTCAAAGAATTAAATATTATTGTGAAAGGTGACGTTGATGGTTCAATTGAGGCATTAGCAGATTCTTTACAAAACTTATCAATAGGAGAAATTGCTGTAAAAATTGTACACAAAGGTGTTGGAGCAATTTCTGAGGCGGATGTCAATTTAGCGGCTGCATCGGATGCTATTATTATTGGTTTCCAAGTGAGACCATCTGTTGCTGCAAGAAAATTAGCGGATCAAGAACAAATAGATATTCGTTTATACTCCGTTATCTACAAAGCGATCGACGAAATTAAAGCGGCGATGGAAGGAATGCTTTCGCCTGATATTGAAGAAAAAACCGTTGGTTCGGCTGAGATTCGTGAAACTTTTGACATCACGAAAGTGGGTACAATTGCAGGATGTTTCGTAACAGAAGGTATTTTTAAACGTAGCTCTAACATTCGAGTAATTCGAGATGGAATTGTTATTCACACTGGTAAACTGGGATCGCTTAAACGTTTCAAAGATGACGTGAAAGAAGTGAAAAATGGATATGAATGTGGATTAAACATCTATAAATTTGACGATATTAAAGCGGGAGATATTATTGAATCATACGAAGAAACAGAAGTTGCTCGTAAATTGTAATAGAATTTAATAGAAACTAAAAATCCACTTGTTTTTAACAAGTGGATTTTTTTGTATATCACCTGATTTAACCTTAATTAATCGGTCTTTTTTTAACTTTTTAACAGTTAATAAGGTGTAAAATCGTCCAATTCACGATAATTAAGTAACTTTGTACCATATTGGTTATTCAAGTTACAAAATTTGAAGATTAATTTTACATTTATAATAATTAATAATTATGGTTCAAGTTCAAAATGCGCAACTTCTTAGTGTAGGTCACATTATCTTAATTTTAGCAATCGTTTTATTGCTTTTTGGAGGAAAAAAAATTCCAGAATTAATGAAAGGGTTAGGGCAAGGAATAAAAGAATTTAAGGATGCTTCAAAAGGCGAAGATTCGAAACCAGAAGAAGAAAAAAAATAGAAAAAAGGATTTAACGAATGTACCAAACTTTTGCTGAAGTAAAGTCTGCCCTTTCTTCGGGTAAGTCTGTTGTAGAAATAGTTGATCAATATTTATCAGCTATAAAAGAACATGCGTCCTTGAATGCTTTTTTAGAAGTATTTGAAGAGGATGTTCGTATACAAGCAACTTTAGTAGATCAGCGAATTAGTGAAGGTAAAGCGGGTAGATTAGCAGGAATGGTTATTGGTTTGAAAGATAATCTTTGTTTAAAAGGACATAAAGTTTCTGCCGCTTCACAAATATTAGTTGGATTTGAATCTTTATATACGGGAACAGCTGTACAACGTTTATTAAATGAAGATGCCATTATCATTGGTCGTTTAAATTGCGATGAATTTGCCATGGGAAGCTCGAATGAAAATTCTGCTTTTGGCCCTGTAAAAAATCCAATAAATCAAGAATATGTTCCTGGCGGTTCTTCAGGAGGATCAGCTGCCGCTGTTGCCGCTAACCTTTGCACGGCTGCATTAGGAAGTGATACAGGAGGATCGATTAGACAACCAGCCTCTTTTACAGGAACTTTTGGACTAAAACCAACGTATGGAAGAATCAGTCGTTTCGGCTTGATAGCATACGCATCTTCTTTTGACCAAATTGGACCGATCACAAATAACTTAGAAGACGCAGCCTTACTTTTAGAAGTGATGGCTGGACAAGATGAATATGATAATACTGTTTCAAATAAACCAGTTGAATCGTATACACATTTTGAAAAAACAGGCCCTTTGCGCATTGCTGTTTTAGCAGAAAGTTTAGAAACGGATGGGGTAGATCCAGAAGTGGTTCAAAAGATGCAAGAAATTATTGCAAAATTAAAAGTTGACGGTCATACGGTTGAGAATGTTTCGTTTCCATATTTGGAGTATATGGTTCCAACGTATTACGTATTAACGACAGCAGAAGCTTCTTCCAATTTATCCCGTTTCGACGGTGTACATTATGGCCACAGAAGTTCTATTGCAGCTGGAGTGGAAGCAACATACATCAATTCGCGAACGGAAGGGTTTGGAGAAGAAGTAAAACGTAGAATTATGGCAGGAACATTTGTCTTGTCAAATGAATTTTACGATGCTTATTACACAAAAGGACAAAAGGTACGTCGGGTTTTGAAAAATAAAACGGATGAGATTTTAGAAAATTATGATCTAATGATTTTACCGACGACTCCTTCAACCGCATTTCCATTGAATGATTTAAAAGATCCAATTCAAATGTATTTGCAAGATATTTTTACTGTTCATGCAAATCTTACTGGAAATCCTGCGATTTCTTTACCTTTAGGGAAGCATTCAAATGGCATGCCCTATGGAATTCAAGTAATGGCAAATAATTTCAAAGAAAAAGAATTATTTAATTTCTCTCACTATCTAACAGAGATAGCTTAAGTATATACAATATGAATAGGAGTATAACCATTATTTTATTTAATTTACTAAGTGTCTTTGTTTTTTCACAAACAAGAGATTCTATAAAGAAGCCTTCAACAAAGAACCCTGATCCTTTTATTAATACAGTTGAACAAACATTGAGTGCTTTTTATGCAGATGTTGCCAATCAAAGTAATTATGATTCTATTATCAATGCGCTAAATTATGAATCTGGTCAAATTCCTCATTTCACAGATAATGAATATTGTGAACGATTAGAAAAAATGAATGCAATGAGTCCATTTCAATTAGATTGCACTCCTGCTGCTCTTTCTACAATTAAATTTTTCGCAGAAAAAAGAAGAAGCTTTGCGAGAGTTGTTCTCGGAAGATCGGCTCTTTATTTTGAAATGTTTGAAGAAAAATTAGCGTTTTATGGCTTACCTCTTGAATTAAAATATCTTGCCGTTATCGAAAGTGGATTGCGACCGCAAGTGAAGTCTAGAGCGGGGGCACTTGGTTTATGGCAATTTATGTATAGATCAGGATTGTATTATGGTTTGCAAGAAAATTCATACATAGATGAGCGTATGGATCCGGATCTGGCAACAGATGCCGCTTGTCGTTATTTGAAAAAATTGCACGATATTTATGGTGATTGGAATTTAGCATTGGCCTCATATAATGCTGGTCCAGGTAATGTTAACAAAGCTATTCGACGTTCAGGAGGAAAGAAAACATACTGGGAAGTTCGTCCTTTTTTACCTGCTGAAACGCAAGGATATGTACCAAATTTTATTGCTGCTGCCTATTTACTAACGTACCATGCAGAGCATAATATTGTGCCAATGGAAGCAAAATGGAATTATGCTCAATTAGACACAATTTGTTTAAAGAGCGGTATTCATATGTCAACAATTTCTAAGTTAACAGGCTGGGAATTAGATGAAATTCAAGTATTAAACCCGATCTACAAAACAAGTTATATTCCTTTAACTACTCCTAGGCAGTGTATATCTGGACCATTATTAGAAATAGGTAAATTAGTAAGTTTAGAATCTGAATTGTATCAATTAGAGAAAACTACTTTTTCGCCACCTCCGATTATTATTCCTGTTGTTGCGGATGATAGTCTTGCCACGAAGGAAAAACCATTGCCAGAAGCAGAAAAAATCATCACTAATAAACCTAAACCAGCACCGCCAGTAATTGTGTTGGTTGATCATGTGGTGAAACGTGGAGAAGGATTAGGTATCATCGCCGCAAAATATGCAGTTACGGTAAGTGAAATCATGCTCACGAATAACATGAAAAGCACATCATTATTTGCTGGCCAAAAACTAAAAATACCACAAGTGGTTAGCCCATCGGATGAACCTAGCGGTGCTGAAATAGTTGCTCCAGTAAAAGAAAAAGCAACGGTTCCCCCCACTCCCAAAGTGAAACCCAAACCAGTCGTGCCCGCAAAAAAATATTACAATGTGAAAAGGGGAGACACAGGGACCAAAATTTCTCAAAAACACAATCTGACTCAGCAACAATTATCAAAATTAAATCCAGGTGTTAATCTTGACAGAATTACTGTTGGTCAACAATTACGTGTAAAATAAACTCTTACACTTTCAAATAAGAAAGGAAATGGTTAAAATATCCGCTGTAATAATAACATTTAACGAGGAAAGAAACATTTCTAGATGCATTCAATCTCTAGTAGATGTTGTAGATGAAATTATTGTTGTTGATTCCTTTTCAAAAGATAAAACGCAGGAAATCTGCTTAGCCAATAATGTTCAGTTTATTCAACGAGAATGGCGAGGATATTCTGAAACAAAAAATTTCGCCAACTCTCAGTCCAAAAACGATTGGGTACTTTCATTAGATGCCGATGAAGCACTTTCTGAGGAACTTAAAACAGCGATACTTCTTATAAAAAAAGAGGAGTTAAAAGGGAGTTATTCTTTTAATCGCCTTACTAATTATTGCGGGATGTGGGTGAAATTTGGAGGATGGTATCCCGATAATAAAACAAGATTATTTAATAGGCTTGAAGGTAAATGGACCGGGTTAATTCATGAAAACATTGAATTTAGTTCGGCCATACAA
The DNA here is from genome assembly GCA_945888595.1 of Chryseobacterium gleum. Taxonomy (GTDB): domain Bacteria; phylum Bacteroidota; class Bacteroidia; order Flavobacteriales_D; family Crocinitomicaceae; genus CAIUKX01. Next base: position 18,890 of record CAMDAO010000026.1, read on the forward strand.
ACGACTCTTTTAAAGGGAGATTGTTTACATTATAGTTATTATACCGTGCAAGAGCATATTAATCAAACAAAAAAATTTAGTCCTATTGCCGCCGAAATGCTTCATTCACAGGGTAAAAAAGCTACGTTTATAAAACGGTTTATTAGTCCTTTGGTTAAATTTACACGTGATTACTTTTTTAAACTCGGATTCTTACATGGTAGAAAAGGGTTTCTTATTTGCATCATTTCAGGATATGCAACGTATATAAAATATAAAAAATTAAGAGAATTAAATAAATGAGCTCAGGAATCGATTTAACAAACAAACGAATTATTATCAGTCGCACAGATAGTATAGGGGACGTTATGTTGACATTGCCACTTTGTGCTTGGATAAAGGAAAAATTTCCAAGTGCCCATTTAATTTTCTTAGGAAACAGTTACACTCATCCCGTTATTAATTGTTTTCAACCGATTGATCAATTTGCCGATTGGAAAGAAATAGAACAGAGCTCACCTTTTGAAAAAAATCAATTCTTTAAGAATTTACAAGCCGATGTAATTATTCATGTTTTCCCCAAAAAAGAAATTGCTTTATTGGCAAAAAAAGCGAAAATCGAATGCAGAGTGGGAACTTCGCACAGAATTTTTCATTATTTAACGTGCAATCAAAGAGTTAATTTCACTCGTAAAAATTCGGAATTACATGAAGCCCAGTTGAACTTTGAATTGCTGCGACCTTTTGGATTAGAAATAATCCCTACGTTAGAAGAAATTAATGAATTTACCTCTTTATTTCAAGTAACCGATGAAATAGTACCTGATTTTATACAAAAGAAAATACTTTCCGCAACCAAAACAGTTATTCTTCACCCAAAATCTCAAGGAAGCGCCGTCGAATGGGGACTTGAAAATTACCGTTTACTAGCATTAAAATTGGAGAAAAAGGGGTATACAGTTTTTTTTACAGGAACAGAGAAAGAGGGACTTCTTATTCGTTCACAAATACATTTTTCTAATAATATTATTGATACTACTGGAAAGATAACGCTTTCACAATTGATTTTGCTAATTTCAAAATGTGAAGTGCTAGTTGCTTGTTCAACAGGTCCTTTTCACATTGCGGGTTATTTAAATATAAGAGCGATTGGATTATTTTCACCCAGGAAGCCAATACATCCTGGTCGTTGGAAAGCGCTTGGAAACCAAGTTCGAACGATAGTAAATGAAGAGAATTGCCCGAGGTGTAGAAGAGGAAAAGCTTGTGTTTGCGTTGAAGTAATTCCAGTCGATCGTGTATTGAATGAAATTTTATAAAAACAGCACTAACCGGTTTTTAGAGCACATTATTTACTCAAATTTTGTGGTAAGTGCTTCAATCGCAATGCTCTCTTATGGAATTTGTCATCAGCTTAATATTAGCAATTCAGAATGGTATTCATTATTTGTTTTTTCCTCCACTTTCCTAACCTATAATGTACAGCGATTTGTGAAAGCAACGCAAAACAAATCAAATAAAACGAATCTTGTAAAATGGTTGTATCTCCATCGAAGGCAACAATATATCTTAATGGGAATTTCATTTATTATATTAATAATTAGTTTTTTAAAGTTCTATACGTTTAACATTTTTGTTCTAATCCTTTTAGGAGTTTCAGCATTAGTTAGTTTATTTTATGTTCTTCCGGTAAAAAACAAAAGTTTACGAGATATTCCCTATCTTAAAATTCACCTCATCTGCTTAATTTGGGTAATTGCTATTGGGCTTTTTCAATTGATCAATGAAAATGATTTTGAATTAATAGATTGGCAATTTGTCGTGGCACATTATTTTTTTATTTTAGCAATTACTATTCCTTTTGATATTAGAGATTTAATATATGACAGTCCGAATCAAAAGACCATACCTCAATTGCTTGGGGCGCATAAATCAAAACTATTAAGTGTTTTTTTCTTACTCCTATACACGTTTTTAATCCTAGAGATTAAACCAGCTTTATTCTCTAATTTCGCTTTCTTTTTTTTTATTTTTGTAACAAGTATTGTGCTTCTAAATGTAAATAAAAACCGTAGTGAATTTTTTTTCTCAGGTATAATTGAAGGAAGTATCTTTGCTCTAGGGATTACATTTTTACTCAATTAAAAACGGAATGCTCTTTGAATAATATGTCAATAGACAAAAATTACTTAGTAATAGTTGCAAACCTCGGGGAAGAATAATTACTTTTAATAACTAATTTATATAATAGCACGAAATAAAGGAAAAAAATGGCACTTGATAAAATTGGTATTGCGAAAAGAATAGCACAAGAATTAAGAGATGGTTGGTACGTGAATTTAGGTATTGGAATTCCAACCTTAGTTGCTAATTATATTCCTGAAGGAATAGAAGTGGAATTTCAATCAGAAAATGGTGTGTTAGGAATGGGTGCTTTTCCTTTTGAAGGGGAAGAAGACGCGGATTTAATAAACGCGGGTAAGCAGACAATTACAGCAAGAAAAGGAGCGTCTTTTTTCGATTCTGCCATGTCTTTTGCTATGATAAGAGGCCAGCATGTTCAATTAACTGTTCTTGGAGCAATGGAAGTTTCTCAAAGTGGAGACATAGCAAACTGGAAAATTCCAGGGAAAATGGTGAAAGGAATGGGAGGAGCGATGGACTTAGTGGCTTCTGCGGAAAACATAATTGTGGCTATGATGCATTCCAACAAAGCGGGGGAGTCTAAAATATTAAAAGAATGTACTTTGCCTTTAACAGGAGTTGGTTGTGTTAAAAAAGTGGTGACTGAATTAGCAGTATTGGAAATAAAAGAAGGGAAATTTCATTTAATTGAAAGAGCTCCAGGAGTATCTGTGGAAGAAATCATATCAAAAACGGAGGGGGACTTAATTATTCCAGCATTTGTGCCTGAAATGATATTGTAAAATTCATTTAAAAAAATAAAAAAATTACTAGTATTAAATTTAAAATGGGTTTTCTAATAAAATAGAAAACCCATTTCGAGTATTAGTAGTAGTAGTACGTAACCTCGCTTGCAGCAAACTGCCATATTTTTTAAATCTAAAATATCAATTTAAAAAATTCAGATTATTTCTTCCATGCCTTGTAAATCTAATTACTTACTTTGAATTTATTTTGAGGAATAAGAACTGTTATACTCTTTATCAAACTAGAAAATGAAAACTGCCTCTCCAAGCAGCATATCCCCAATATAAAATGTCAAAGCGAAACCATGAAAGAAAACAACCTGAATTTTTTCTCCTTATTTCTTGTTTCAAATATAGAATAAAGAATTGATCACGGAGATTCAAATGAATATTAGCGCGTTATTGATTATCAAAACACCAAAATCTAAGAACTTTTATCAAAAAAGAGGGTAAATTAAGATGCTTAAGGCGATTATTCGAACAATTAATTCAAATCAGATTAAAAACACGAACCAAATATAAGCGAAGCGTATTATAAAAGGTTATCTAATATTTTAAAGAAAATATCTCTCTTTGCTGGAGACAAAGGGACCTCAGAATCATCTTTCATCACAACAGAACCCCCATTACCTTTGTCATATCTTGCTACGTAATCTAAATTAATTAAATGAGATTGTTGAACACGTAAGAAATTATGACCCGAAAGCAGCGTTTCATAATCTTTCAATGTTTTAGAAACAAGAATCTTCTTTCCGCCAAGTAAATAAAAGGAAGTGTAATTTCTGTCTGCTTCACAACGAATAATATTATCTAATTCAATAACATGTACACTTTCTTGCGTTTTTAGAACCAAACGACGTTTTTGATTAGGTTGAATATTCATCTGTAGAGCATCAAATTGACTCTCCTCTTTCTTAGAACCAATAGAATTTAACGCTTTTTCAAGCGCATTTTTTAATTCATCTGCATCAACAGGTTTTAAGATGTAGTCAAGCGCACTAAATTTAATTGCTTTTATTGCAAACTCTTCGTGCGCAGTTATAAAAATAACTTCAAATGACTTAGTAGGAATTGAACGTAATAAGTCAAACCCTGTCCCATCTGGCATTTGAATATCTAAGAAAACAATATCAGGGCGATGTTTTTCAATTGCTTTTATTCCGGAAGCCACACTTTCACCAGCAGGAATAGCTACAATGTCAAGACCAAATGAATTAATCATTTTAGCGATTAAATCTCTTGTTCTGTTCTCATCATCTATTACAAGGGCCTTCTTCATAATTAATTAGTTTTTTTTGTTTGAGCATCAACTTGGTAGGGTAACGAAATTAACACTTTTGTTCCGGTTTCCAAAGTTTTATCATAATCTTCGATTATCATAAAGCCGGCTGATTTATATTTGCTGTTTAAATTATCTATTCTTTGACGCGTAATATTTAAGGCCATACTTGTATGATCTTTACTTTTTTTACTTTTTTCGGATTGTTTTCGTCCTATGCCATTATCTTTAATCCTAATTTCTAGCATTTTATCTTTTTTAGAAAAAACGATCTGTATGAAGCCGCCTTCGATGGTGTGAAGCTGACCATGTTCGATTGCATTTTCAATAAATGGTTGCGTAATCATTGGTGGAATCAACGCGTTTTCTAACATCATTTTATCTTCTATTTCAACCGAAAACTCAAAACGATCTTCAAACCTCAATTTTTGTGTTTCTAGGTATTTTTGAAGAATTTCTACTTCAGTGGCAATCGGTATAAATTCTTTAGGTGAATTTTCTAAAATCAAACGAATTAATCGTGAGAAATTCACCAAAAATTTTGAAGAGTTTTTAATATCATTATCGTAGATATAACTTTGAATCACTGACATTGAATTAAAAATAAAGTGCGGATTCATCTGAGAACGCAGCAATGTTTGTAGCATCTCTGCTTCCTTTTGCTGTTGTTTAATTACAGTCTGATTAAAACGATAAAAACCAATTACTCCAGCCAAGATTATGATAATTAAAAAAACAAGAATAATATAATTTTTTTGATCATTTTTTAATTCTGTAACTTCCAATTTTGTAGAAGTCAATGTTTTCTCTTGTTGCTGCCGTTGAATAGAATCAGCTTGAATAGAAATAAATCGTTCCCTTTGTTCGGATCTATAGAGTTCACTCAATTCGGCAATCTTTGCAGATTCCTGAATGGAAGAATTGCTATCTAAAAAATCCAAATACAAATGCAAGTATTTTAATGATTCGTCCGTTTTACCAATATCTCTATATACATCTGCTATAATTCGGTAGGTGTAAAAAATCTCTCTCTTTGACCCAAATTGATTTCGTATTTCAATCGACCTATTTAAATAATTTAAGGCATTCAAATATTTTTTTTGTTCCTGAAAAACAGTCCCTACATTATGGTAAACTCCGGCAATGTGTTCTCGATTGTTTGTCGACTCATAATAAACCAATGCTTTGTTAAAATCATGTGCGGCAAGTTCATACAAATGTTGCTCTCTGTAAATCACCCCTAAATTATTATGCGCTTCTCCTAAACCATTATAATCATTCAATTTTGCCAAAATTCCAATCGCTTTCTGGTTGTATGAAATTGCCTTTTGATATTCTTTGTATTCTTTATAAACAGACCCAAGATTTGAATAGGCAAGAGCAATCTGATGTTGATCATGAATCTGTTGTGAATATTCTATGGATTGTTTAAAATATTTTTCGGCCTCAATCAAATTGGAAATTAGTAACTGAGATTTACCGATTTCACGTGAATAGCGCGCCATTTTTGGTATGTCATTGACACTCGATGCTAATTGTAAACTAAAATAGTTTTTAGCTACACTTAATTCTATCTGGCCGAAATAGGCATAAATTCGAGCTTGTGTATTAAAGCTTTCTGCCAAAACACTCTTATTGGCGGACCTTCTGGCGTACTGAATTGCCTGATTTGTATATGCAAAAGCGGAATCTTTTTTGTTAGACAACATAAAATTAAAAGCAATGGAGGAATATGTTTCTGCTATATGTTGATTATTTCTAGTTTTTTTAGCGAGGTTTAAAGCAAGGTCTAAATATCCTTTTGCTTTTACAAAATTCAACGATGAACTAAAGTAAAATCCTAAATGATAATACACTTCAAATTGAGTTTCTTCTGATTTACACTTTGATAATAAAGGTTGAAGAGCTAAAATGTTTCGAAATGATTCTTCTTGATTTCCTTGTATTTCAGCTATTTCAGCACTATACAGGAGCGCCTTAAATTGAATATAGGAACTTAAAGGGATACTTTTTTTTACGATAACGTTTTTGATAGAATCTGCTAAATGTAAATTGTTCTGCTTATAAAATTCTCCTAAAGCCAATAATCGCATAAAACGCCTGGAAGCATTTTTTTCTGTTTTATAAGCTTGTTTTAGATGATATTCTTCTTTTTTTTGAGAATATACGGATATCGAAAACATGAATGTTAGCAAGCATAAGAGAAATAGCTTCAAGATTGTTTTCATACTTGCTATAAAGATAATGATTTTTAAATGTTTGGTCGTTCTTCATTGAATTTTTTTTCTTCAACGCCTTGCCGTGTAACTTTCGCCCTCAAAATTCACTATCTTTATGGCTTTCAAAAGAAAAACAACAATATGGAATACAATTTTCAAGACATAGAATCAAAGTGGAGAAAGATTTGGGCGGATAATAAGACATTTAAAGCGGAAGATAAAAGTGAAAAGCCTAAATATTATGTGCTAGACATGTTTCCTTATCCATCTGGTGCGGGTTTACATGTTGGTCATCCTCTTGGATACATCGCGTCTGATATTTTTGCACGTTATAAACGATTGAAAGGATTTAATGTATTGCACCCCATGGGTTATGATTCTTTTGGCTTACCTGCTGAACAATATGCTATTCAAACGGGTCAGCATCCCGCTATTACCACTACAGAAAATATTAGTAGATACCGAGATCAATTGGATAAAATTGGTTTTTCATTTGATTGGGATAGAGAGGTTAGAACATCTTCTCCTGAATATTATAAATGGACGCAATGGATTTTTAAGCAATTATTCGATTGTTACTATGATAATAAATCGGATAAAGCAGAACGTATTTCGAATTTAATTAATGAATTTGAAGCGCATGGAAATGTAAATGTGGACGCTTGTTCCGATTGTGAAATTATTTTTACTTCTATAGAATGGAATGCTTATACTGCCCAAGAAAAAGATTCTATTTTACAAGCATATCGCTTGACTTTCCTTGCTGATTCTTGGGTTAATTGGTGCCCTGCATTAGGAACCGTTTTAGCGAATGATGAAATCATCAATGGTGTTTCTGAAAGAGGCGGACATCCCGTTGAGCAAAAATTAATGCGACAATGGTCGATGAGAATTAAGGCATATTCCGAACGTTTATTGACGGGCTTAGAAGGTTTGGATTGGACAGATTCCGTGAAAGATATTCAGCGTAATTGGATTGGAAAATCGGTGGGTTGTTCTTTGAAATTCCAAATTCCAGATTGCAAATTGCAAATTGATGGGGGTGTTCCAGAAATTGAGGTTTTTACTACTCGTCCTGATACGGTTTTTGGAGTTTCGTTTATGGTTTTGGCTCCAGAACATAGTTTAGTAGATCAAATTACTACTCCTGAATTCGCTGATCAGATTGCTGAATATAAACGAATTGCCTCTTTAAAATCAGCTCGTGATCGGGAGGCAGACGTTAAAAATATTACAGGTCAAAATACAGGAGCTTTTGTTATTCATCCTTTTACGGGAGAAAGAATACCCATTTGGATTGGAGACTATGTTCTAGTTTCTTATGGAACGGGAGCGGTGATGTCCGTTCCTTGCGG
>CAMDAO010000027.1 GCA_945888595.1 Chryseobacterium gleum
CGTTATGATAGTTGATCAAGTACCTTAATTGCCCACTTTCATAGTATTCATGCCATTCTCCATCGTTTACACCTTTAAGATATGTTCCTTTTTGATAAATTGCGCCGTCTGCAAAATATAAAAAATAGGGACCCTGCAAATCACCATTCACTAAATTTATCTTAAATAAAACTTCCCCATTTTCAAAATAAAGAGCACATTCTCCATTTTCGATATTGTTAACGTAATTGCTTTTTGAGTTTATTTTTCCATTTTCGTAATAAGAAATAAACTCTCCATGTGCTTTTCCGTTTACATAACTCATCTTACTTTTTATTTTTCCGTTTTCATAATTGATAACAATATCACCAATATAAAGCGTTCTAAAGGAAGAGTCTGAATAATAGGTGCTATCTGAAAGGTTATAGTATTGAGAATAAAGATTACTACAAATAATAAGTTGTATTAATAATAGTAAGCGAAATTTCATAGCATTTACATAAATGAAATTACTAAACTAACATTTATTATGGTTGAACAACTCCGTTTATGTAGTTTATTTCACTTTTTATTTGTCCGTTTTTTGTATTATAAAGTATGGTTGGACCATTCAGCTTCCCGTTTTTATACGTTTCTTTACGTAATATTTTCCCTTTCAAAGTATAAAAAATAGATTCTCCAGAAGGGATTCCATCAACATAGCTTAATGTTTGTCGAATAGCGCCATTATCATAGTAAATGTTTGATTCACCATGCGTTTCTCCATTTATTTTAATTTCTTTTTTTTCTATTTTCCCATTGATGTTATATTGAATAAACTCTCCATCAAGGAAACCGTTTATATATTTTTTCTTGAGAGATACCACCCCGTTATCAAAATACTCAAAATACACACCGTCTTTTCTACCCTCTATAAAACTTCCTTTTTCTTTTATTTTACCGTTTTCATAATAGAAAAAAAACTCTCCCTGCCCCATTCCATCAACATAGTTGCCTTTTTCTTTTATTTTACCATTTTCATAATATTGTATAGATTCTCCTTGCGGGGTGCCATTCTTATAATAGCACTTATGGAAAACACTTCCGTTTTCATAGAATAAAATAGACTCACCTTCAATTATACCGTTTTTGTATATCCATTTATTTTTAATGGATCCGCTTTCATAAGCACTAGTAAGTTCTCCAGAATATAAAAGAGTATAATTCGTATCAACATACACCATTCTATTACTTTGATTTAAATACTGAGAACATACCGTTTGATGAATAGCAGTAGTAAACAGTAAAATAAGTAAATAATATTTCATATAGTATTGATTTACATTTTTATACCTAAAAAACCCTTAACATAGTTAAGGGTTTTTAATGTGTGAGGTCTCAAACAGATTCGAACTGTTGTAGACGGTTTTGCAGACCGGTGCCTAGCCACTCGGCCATGAGACCCTATAACTTTACAAAGGTAGTAATAAATTTAAAAAACCACCTATTCTTCAATAATTATTGCAACGTTTCCTACGTCACCGTTAATAGGAGGACAGATTTTTATAATTTTTATTCGTAAATATTCAACAAATAGAACCTCTTTTTTTATTCTGGTAAAAATTCTCTGCCCAACATGTTCTATTAATTTAGACCGGACACTCATCTCCTCACGTACTATTCTATTGATGTCAACATAATCAATGGTTTTGATTAATTCATCAGAGATGGCCGCTTCAGAGAAGTCGGTTTTCAGTGAAACATCGACTTTGTAATGTCCACCAATTCTCTCCTCTTCGGGCAAACAACCATGAAAAGCATATATTTTTATTCCGTTTACTTCTATTGTGTGTTTCATTTTTTGAGGTTGAGGTGAATGGTAAAATTGAGGTTTTTATCTATTTAACCTCAATCTTAATCTCAAGCTTTTAAGGCAATAACTGTATCTAAACCAATTTTCATCCTTTCTATACACTCCTCTTTCCCTAAAAAGGCCGAAATATCAAACATACTTGGCCCAGCGCCGGTTCCCGTTAATAATAAACGAAAATTAGGTAAAACCGCTCCGATTCCTATCTGTTTTTCTTCCAGAAATGATTTGAACGTGCTTTCAATAGTTGCTGGATCATAAGTGGATATAGAACAAATTTTTTCCAACCATTCATTCATCACAACTGCCGTTTCATCTTTCCACTTTTTTTCAATCGTTTGTTGATCATACACCTCTGGTCGAGAAAACAAATAACCACCTTCAACGGGTATGTCTTTAATAAACGTTGCGCGCTCTTTCATTAAATGACAAATAACCTTTAATTGAGAAATGTCTACTTTTTCTTTTAATTCTTTTGAAAGAAGCTCAGCTAACTTTTCATCTGAAGTTGCTCTTAAATAAGTTTGTTGAAACCATTTTGTTTTTTCCGCATCAAATTTTGCCCCCGCTTTTGCAACTCTATTTAAAGTAAAAGCTTCGGCAAGTTCTTCAATTGAAAATATTTCTTGGGTCGTACCTGGGTTCCATCCTAAAAAAGCAAGCATATTAATAAAAGCGTCAGGAAAATATCCACTTTCTCTATAACCGGTTACTTTTTCAAGATTTTGTGTTTTAATATCTAAAAATTCACCACTCAAAGGAAATACTGGGAAACCTAAACGGTCGCCATCTCTCTTGGATAACTTTCCATTTCCATCGGGACGTAACAACAAGGATAAATGGGCAAATAATGGCGCTTCCCATCCAAATGCTTCATACAACAAAACATGTAAGGGAGCTGAAGGCAACCATTCTTCTCCCCTAATTACATGGCTAATTTCCATCGTGTGGTCGTCTACAATGTTCGCTAAATGATAAGTCGGCATACCATCACTTTTGAACAACACTTTATCATCTATATTATTCGTGTTAACGACAACCCATCCTCGTATTAAATCTTCGAAACGAACATCTCTGTTTCTAGGCATTTTCATGCGAATTACATATGGTTCACCATCATTTATTTTTTTTTCCACTTCGTTTGCCGGCAGTGTTAATGAGTTTTTCATCGATGTACGAGTAACACCATTGTATTGCCAGTTTGGCATTCCCATTGCTTCAGCTTGCTCGCGAACAGCTTTCAATTCTTCAGGTGTGTCAAAAGCATAATATGCATTTTCACTTTCAATTAATTGTTCAGCATAGGGTTTGTACATTTCTTTTCTTTCGGATTGTACGTATGGCCCGAAGTTTCCCCCTATACCAGGACCTTCAGTTGGCATTATTCCACACCATTCCAAGGACTTCATTATGTAGTCTTGAGCCCCAGGAACAAATCTCGCTTGGTCCGTGTCTTCAATTCTGAGAATAAACGTACCGTTATTTTTTTTAGCAAATAGATAATTATATAACGCCGTTCTCACCCCTCCCATGTGTAAGGGGCCGGTTGGGGATGGAGCAAATCTAACTCTAACAGGTTTTTCTGACATAAAAATTTTTTTTGTAAAGGTAGCTTTTTAGACATTAAGAGACAAGGTTAATAGCGATAAAGACAAATAGGAGCATGAAAAGGACAGTAAATTTCTAAAGGTTATTAACTAATAAACTGCTTACATGTAATATTCTTTATAAGTGCGCGTAAATGATTCAAAGGAAAAGAAGTTGTCTTTTAACAGAGGCTGTTTTTGTGTGATGGTGGATTAGTTTTGAGTTATTTGTTAAAATTTGTTTTCGACCCTCTTTTGTACTATTTTTTAATAAAATAAGTTATACTTTAGTAAGTTGTTATACAGGATTGAATTATATGGGAGCATTTGAGAGATTACTCGAACAAATAGATGCGTTTATTCGAAAGTATTATAAAAATGAAATGATTAAAGGCGTGCTTTTATTTGTGGGAATTTTTTTATTTTCTTTTTTATTAACTACTAGTTTAGAGTATTTTGGTCAGTTTGGTTCTATTATGCGAACGTTTTTGTTTTTCAGTTTTATTATTTTAAACGTAGCAATCTTAGTTAAGTATATAATTATTCCTTGTAGTAAATTATTTTCATTAGGAAAGAAAATTGATAGGTATCAAGCCTCCCAAATAATCGGAATATTTTTTCCAGCTGTTTCCGACCGGCTATTAAACACCCTACAATTAAACGACTCGTTAAATCAAAACGAAGGAAATTATGAACTTATTCGTGCAAGCGTTGCCCAGCGCTCGGTGTTATTAAGTGTTGTCCCCTTTTCTACAGCGGTGAATTTAAATGAAAATAAAAAGTACGCTAAATACTTAGTCCCTTTACTGCTCGTTTTATTCGCGATTGCGATTTTTATCCCTCGATTATTAACTCAAGGTTCTGATCGTGTACTAAATTATTCGCAGGAATATAAACCAGTAGCGCCTTTTGATTTTTTACTTGTTACCAATAATTTAACGGTTGAAGAAGGGGACGATTTACAACTCGATGTACGATTATCAGGAACCCAATTCCCTGATAAAGTGTATCTTGTAAGTAATCAAGGTAAGGTCTTGATGTCAATGATTGGTAAAAACTCAGCGGTAGCTACTTTAAAGAAAATTCAAACAAAAGGTTCTTTTTACTTTGAAGGAAATGATTTTAGTAGTCGAACATACCAAATGAATGTATTAAAGAAATCCACGCTTGGTAAATTTCAAGCAACGCTAGTATTCCCAGCTTATTTAGGACGCCAACCGGAAGTTGTTTCTAACGCTGGCGACATGTCTGTTCCTGAAGGAACGTATATTGAGTGGAGCGTGCTAGCGAAGAATACTAAGCAAGTTAAGTTTAGTTTTAATACTGACCATGAACTATTCCTAACGGAGGGATTTAAAGTCAAGAGAAGGGTGTTGGAAAACTCACGGGTAAACATAGAACTTACAAATGCGCAGAGTTTAAAGAAGGACACTTCAGGGTTTAATATTGGTGTAATTAAAGATGCGTATCCTTCTATTTTAGTGGAGGAGTCAAAGGACTCTCTTTCTGACGGCCTGCGTTATTTTAATGGCTCATTAGCAGATGATTATGGTTTAAACACCTTACGATTTATATACTCAATCGAAAGTGAGGGAGGTAAAAAAAGACAAGTTTCGATGATTGTTTGTAAGGTTTTTGGAATAGAGATGCCTTTTAGTTTCGCGGTTGATTTTAGAAGAGAGGACGTGAAGATCAATGATAAGATAGAATATTATTTTATAATATCGGACAATGATGGTGTGCACGGAAGTAAAACAACCAAAAGCCATTCATTTATGTATCAACTTCCTTCTTTAGAAGAGCTGAATGATAAGCGTGCTGAAGAACAAGAGTCCTCTAAAGAATCTTTAACTGAAATCATAAAAAAAGCAGAAGAATTTCAGAAGGATGTGAATAGGTTGAAAAAGGAAATGCTAGAGAATAAAAGTAATGATTTTAATAAGCTTAATCAAGTACAACAGCTGCAAGCTGAGCAGAAGTCACTTCAGAAGTCGCTCGAGAAACTTCAGCAACAAATGGAGCAAAGTTCAGATGAAAAAAATCAACTTTCTGAAATAGATAAAGAATTACTCGAAAAGCAAGAGATGATTAATGATTTATTAGAGCAGTTAATGGATGATGAATTGAGGGAGCTTTTAGATAAGCTTGAACAATTAATGAACAAGGATAATAAAAATGAAGTAAAAGAACAGTTAGAAGACATTAAAACCTCTTCTGAAGACATGAAGAAGCAGCTAGACAGGAGTTTGGAGATGTTAAAAAAACTACAAGTCAATGAAAAGATTGATGATATCGAAAAGGAATTAAAAGCACTTGCGGGGGAGGAAAAAGAGCTGAAAAGTGAAATAGAGAAAGCTAAATTAACGAAGGAGCAAGCCCTTAACAAGCAGGATGAGCTTAACAAAAAGTTTGATGAGTTGAAGGAGAAGATGACGGAGATGGAAAAACTCAATGATGCGTTGGATAAACCTATGGACCTTGGTAATCAGGAGCAAGATAAGCAGAAGGTAACAGAAGAGATGAAACAATCTTCGGATGAAATAGGCAGAGGGAAGCCGAAAAAAGCAGGCGAAAGTCAGAAGTCTGCTGCTGATGACATGGAAAAGATGGCTGAGAAGCTGGATCAGATGCAAAAGGAAGCTAATAAAAAAGAACAAGAGGAAGATATAAATTCGTTGAGGTCTATTTTAGAAAATTTAATGACGCTAAGTTTTGAGGAAGAGAAAGTGATGGGTGATTTTTCCCATGTGGGCGATTCAGATCCTGCTTATAGAAAGTATGGAAGAAAGCAGCGGTCTATAATGGATGACACGAGAGTTGTGCAGGACAGTTTAGAAGCACTTGCTAAAAGGCAGCCGAAAATCGCAAGCTTTATTGATAAAGAGTTGAATGAAATCAAGGCTAATTTCGCATTTGCAATAGAAGATGTTGATGAGCACCGTCGTCGCCAATTGGGCGCGCACCAGCAGGCGGTGATGACGTCATACAATAATTTAGCACTGCTTTTAAATGAGGCATTAGAGAGCATGCAACAGCAAATGAAGAGTGAATCAAAAGGAAGTGGTAGTTGTGAAAAACCTGGAGGAAAAGGGAAGCCTAAACCGGGAAGAGGCAGTAATCCAGGTGATATGAAGGAGATGTTGAAGAAGCAATTAGAGCAAATGGAAAAAGGGTCTAATCCTGGAGGTAAGAAACCTGGTGAAAAAGAAGGTTCTGGCAATGCAGGCATCGGGGGAATGGGCAATAAAGCAATTGCAAAAATGGCAGCGGAGCAATCTGCTATTCGTCAACGGCTAGAGCAGATGCGCAAGGAGATGAATAAGGATGGAAAAGGCTCAGGAAACAAGTTAAACCCTTTAATCGACGAACTTGAGAAACAAGAAAAGGATTTAATTAACAAGAATTTTAGTGGCGATGTGATAAAGCGACAGAAGGATATTATGACAAGGTTGTTAGAGTCTGAGAAGGCTTTATTAGAAAGGGGTTTTGATGAAAAAAGGGAATCAAAAGCAGGAAAAAACACTAATTTAGGTAACCAAATACGATTTGATGAGTATACGAAGCAAAAGCTCAATCAAATTGAATTATTGCGTTCGGTAGACCCTTTATATAGAAAGTATTATAAGGACAAAGCAAACGAGTATTTCAATCGAGTTAATTGATAAATTGAAATTATTTATGTAGATATGAAAGAAGGTTTTACAATTGTTGATACGATATCTATTACTTCAGATTACGCTGCTGTTTCCAAGGTTGAAACTTTGGTAGATAAAATTTGCAGTGAATTAGGAGTGCAGGAGGATTATTACGGTAACGTGTTAATAGCTGTTACTGAGGCGGTTAACAACGCGATTCAGCACGGTAATATATTTGACAGTGAATTAGATGTGTATGTTTCGGTTGGCGATAATCCAGAAGAATTTTGTTTTACCGTGAGAGATCAAGGAAGAGGTTTCGACTTTGAGCACCTACCCGACCCGACCTCGCCTGAAAACATAGAAAAAGAGAATGGTCGAGGAATTTTCCTGATGAGAAGCTTGGCGGATGAGGTTGAATTTGATGACAAGGGTTGTACCGTGAATATATATTTTAGAAAATGATTAATCTTTTTTTTGAGGAGATTAAACCTTTCGAGGTGAACGGTGATTTTTATAAAGAATGGTTATCGGTAGTCTGTATGGATGAAAAGAAGCAATTAAATGAGGTTAATCTTATTTTTTGTTCTGACGACTATCTTTTGAATATCAATGTCGAGTTTTTACAACATGATTATTATACTGATATTATTTCATTTGATTATTGTGAAGGGAAGCTTATATCAGGCGATTTATTTATTTCAAAAGATCGCGTTTTCGAGAATGCTGGCATTAACAATGTAACGTTTCTTGTGGAATTAAATCGCGTTGTTGTTCATGGAGTTTTGCATTTGTGTGGGTATAAAGACAAGACGGATGGAGATGCATTAGTAATGAGAAGTAAAGAAGATTACTATTTATCAAAAATTGTTTCACGTGAAACAATTTGATTTTCTTATCGCTTATTAATTTTATATCTAAATTGAGCGTATCTTTACGTTCTCAAAAATTTTTTTATGCTGAAGGAATATGATGTGATTGTTGTTGGTGGTGGTCATGCAGGTTGTGAAGCGGCGAATGCTGCAGGAAAACTCGGCAGCTCTGTGTTGTTGATTACTATGAACATGAACACTATTGCTCAAATGAGCTGCAACCCTGCTATGGGCGGTGTTGCAAAAGGGCAGATTGTTCGAGAGATTGATGCTCTTGGCGGAGGTTCTGGAGTTGTGAGTGATAAGAGCGCGATACAATTTAGAATGTTGAATATGTCTAAAGGTCCAGCAATGTGGTCTCCTAGAACACAGAATGATAGAATGAAGTTTGCTGAGGAGTGGAGGTTGCTTTTAGAAAGAAATTTGAATGTTGATTTTTGGCAAGATAACTGCGTTGGCTTATTAGTGTCCGAAAGTAAAGTTGTTGGAGTTAAGACAGCTGTAGGTGTTGAAATTAGAGGCAAGAGTGTGATTTTGACGAATGGGACTTTTTTGAATGGTCTTATTCATTTGGGAGAGAAGCAGTTTGGAGGAGGTCGGGCAGCAGAATCTAATTCTGTAGGATTAACAAGAGATTTAGTTGCTTTGGGGTTTGAGTCTGGCAGAATGAAAACGGGTACACCTCCTCGAGTGGATGGTCGATCATTAGATTATTCTAAAATGGAGGAGCAGTTGGGCGATGATGTCGCTAGTAAGTTTAGTTATTCACCTCAAACGAAAGCACTCAGCAAGCAGCGATCTTGTTATATAACGTATACTAACGAAGAAACCCACAATGTATTAAGGACAGGTTTTGATCGTTCCCCTATGTTTAATGGATCAATAAAAAGTTCAGGTCCTCGTTACTGTCCGAGTATAGAAGATAAAATAAATAGATTTGCAGATAAGGATCGGCATCAAATTTTTGTTGAACCTGAAGGTTGGGAAACGTGTGAGATTTATGTGAATGGTTTTAGCACGTCTCTTCCTGAGGAAATCCAATTAGATGCTTTAAGGACGATTCCTGGTTTCGAGAACGTAAAGATGTTCCGGCCAGGGTACGCTATTGAATATGATTATTTCCCTCCTACTCAATTAAAACATTCTTTAGAAACGAAGTTAGTTTCTGGGTTGTATTTTGCTGGACAAATAAATGGAACGACTGGCTATGAGGAAGCAGCTTGCCAGGGTTTGATGGCGGGAATAAATGCTCATAATAAGGTTGTGGGAAAGGAGGAATTTATCTTAAGTCGCAGTGATGCTTATATTGGTGTTCTGATCGATGATCTTATAACGAAGGGAACAGAAGAACCTTATCGAATGTTTACCAGTAGGGCAGAATATAGAATCTTATTGCGACAAGATAATGCCGATGTACGATTAACAAGGATAGGACATGCCTTAGGCTTGGCTGATGACTGGGCTTTAGATGCAGTTAACCAGAAAATGGAAGGAACGGAGCGCTTGATTAGGAGTTTAAGAAAGGAGGGTGTTACTCCAGAGGCGGCTAATAAGCTTTTACTATCGAAGGGCAGTGCTGTAATTTCTCAACAGGTTAAGCTCTCTAGTTTAATAACGCGCCCTCATATTAGTATGAATGACATTCTTTCTGTTAGTGTTGAATCAAAGAAGTTGGCTGATGAGTTGTTGACTGTTAATCCCGACATCCTATTACAAGCAGAGATCTTATTAAAATACGAGGGTTATATTGAAAGAGAGGAGGAAGTTGCGAAGAAGAGTGTTCGAATGGAGGGTCTCCAAATACCTGCAGGTGTCGATTATTTAAAGATGTTGAGCTTGAGCACAGAAGCTAGGCAAAAGTTAACAAAAATTCAACCAGTGACTATTGGCCAGGCTACTCGGGTGAGTGGTGTTTCTCCGTCAGACATTGCTGTTCTTTTAATTCATTTAGGTAGCTAAATAATAGTTCCACGTGAAACATCTCTTTGAAAGTTGTTAAATACGTTTATTGTTTTAGCTAACTTGATGCGCTAATTTGTAAATCAATTATGATTTTTTGGCTCGATCCAATCTCCATTCTCTTTTATGAGTTCTATTAATTCTTGAACAGCGTTTTCCTCACTTACATTTTTTCTTACAACTGTTTTTTCTTTATAGAGTGTGATTTTCCCAATTCCTGTGCCTACATATCCATAGTCAGCATCTGCCATTTCTCCAGGACCGTTTACTATACAACCCATAATTCCAATTTTTAATCCTTTAAGGTGCGCCGTCTTTTCTCTAATTTTTGCTGTGGTGTCCTGTAAGTCGAATAATGTCCTTCCACAAGATGGGCAAGATATATATTCTGTTTTTGAAATTCTAGTCCTAGTCGCTTGTAAAATACCAAAAGAGGTCGAATTGATTATTTGTTGAGGTTGTGCTGCGTCAATCCAAATTCCGTCACCAAATCCATCAATAAGCATGACGCCAGCTTGACTCGCGACTTCAATTTGAAATGTTTCTAGATCTTTTTCTGTGGTAGAGTATTTTAAAATAACTGGCTGATTATTATTGATTTCCGATAATTTTAATCTAAATCTGCGGAATAATTGAGTTTTATTCGAATATGCTGTTTGTAAAACGATGATTGCATTTGAATAATTAGACAGGAACTCAATCTCTAAATCTTCTGCGTTGATCTCGATTAGGAAGGGAATCGTTTTGTCAGCAATACTTATTAATTCTTCTTTTTTCAAAAGAGGATAAAAACCTTTTTTCGCTCTATAATGTAATAACCAATTTTCAAAATCGACAATAATTCTCAACGTACCCGGCACCTCAAAATTTATTTTGTTTGAACCAATATAGAGATAATCTGCTGCTTGGTCTTGAATTTGCCATTTATCCAGTGGCACAGAATAGGTATAACCAATGGCAAATAAGTTGGCTTGTGTAATTTTAGTGTTTTTACTGTAATCAGCGATGACTATTGGTGCATGCGTATTCCCTATTGTTTCTACTTCATTGGTTTTTAACCTGTTGTACTGAAACGGGGAGTAGTTGACATTTAAAAGAGGGCTGTTTACTATTTTAAAAAGATTTTCTTTTTGTGCATATCTAGCGGCAAGTTTTCGAGCTACAGGAATTTCGAACTCCGGATCTTCGGTTAATGAAACTCTAATCGTATCTCCCAATCCATCTTCTAATAACGCGCCAATTCCTACAGCTGATTTAATGCGACCATCTTCCCCATCACCTGCTTCAGTAACCCCTAAATGCAGTGGATAATTCATATTTTCTTGAGCCATCAAAGCAACTAGCAGGCGATATGCTTGCACCATTACAATAGTGTTACTTGCTTTCATCGAAATGACCAATTCGTGGAAGTCATTTTTTCTGCAAATCCTTATAAATTCCATGGCAGATTCAACCATTCCTTCTGGTGTATCTCCGAATCTACTTAAGATTCTATCAGAAAGAGATCCATGATTAGTTCCAATTCTCATCGCGGTTCCTTCTTTTTTACATAAAAGAACTAAAGGAGTGAACTTCTTTTCTATTCTTTCAAGTTCTTCTAAGTAGCTAGTATTTGTGTATTCTATTTCTTCAAATTTCTTTTTATCGGCATAATTTCCGGGATTTACCCTTACCTTTTCTATCAATTTTGCCGCAACTTCAGCAGCGTTTGGTGTGAAATGAATATCGGCAACCAGAGGGGTATTAAAGCCTTTTTCAGTTAAAATACGACGAATTTCGCCAAGATTTTCTGCTTCTTTTTTACTTGGTGCTGTTAGTCTAACAAGCTCACAGCCCGCTTTAATCATTCTAATTGATTCTTCTACGGAACCCTTTGTGTCCATTGTATCTACTGTCGTCATTGATTGCAATCGAATTGGATTTTGTGCTCCCAATTTTAAACTTCCAACGGTTACTTCTCTTGTTGGATAGCGTTGGCGAAGGAATAAATCGGCGCAATACAGTAGATCACTCATAGAAAATATATATTTATTATACGTGCATACTATATAATTTTAATTATAGTAGATCACTAACTCATTCAAAATAACACACAAAAGTAATTAATTTATTGTTTTTAAAACAGGTCAGATAGTTTGTATTTCTTGTTTTATGAATTTTTATGACAATTAATTTTTAGTAGTTGTGTATTTAACGTAAATTTGCACCAACAAATTGAATTATACAATATGAAAATACAAACACTTAAGTTTGCTAAAAGTCACAACGAAGAGTTTTATAAGGTTTTAAAACAAAGGGTTGCGGACTACTTTAAAACGGGAAACATAGCAAGACATGGGAATGTGAACATGGTTTTAAAGAGTGTTTTCATGATCTCTTTATACGTTGTTCCTTATTTTTTAATGTTGTTATACTTCGAAAATGCCTTCCTTATTTTCTTAATGTGGGTTTTGATGGGTGTAGGAATGGCAGGAATAGGATTGTCGATAATGCATGATGCCAACCATGGTGCATATTCAAAAAATCAAAGGGTCAATAGTGTTTTAGGATATATTATAACATTAATTGGTGGTAATGACGTAAACTGGAAAATACAACACAATGTTTTACATCATACATATACAAATGTTTCTGGCGTAGATGAAGATATTGATTCTGGAGTTTTATTGCGTTTTTCTCCGCACGAACCACGTTTTTCAAATCATAAATACCAACATATTTATGCTTGGTTTCTGTATGGAATGATGACAATGATGTGGTCTACAGTAAAAGATTTTAAACAGCTTTTTAGGTACAAAAGAATGGAGTTGCTTCAAACGCAAAACGCTAAATTTGTTTCAAGTTTAACGTTTTTAATAGTATCTAAAGTTGCTTACTATGTTGTGGTATTAGTACTACCATTAATTTATAGTGAAATGTCTGTCCTAAGTACAATAGGTTGTTATTTAGCAATGCACTTTGTTTGCGGCCTTATCTTAGGGGCTATTTTTCAACCAGCGCATGTTGTGCCTTCTTCGAATTACCCTGTTCCTGATGCTTCTGGAAACATTGAAGCAGACTGGGCGGTTAATCAATTATATAACACATCAAATTTTGCCCCTAGAGCTCGATTGTTTTCATGGTACGTTGGAGGTTTAAATTATCAAGTTGAACATCATTTATTTCCAAATATCTGCCACGTGCATTATAGAAAAATTGCTGATATTGTTAGAAAAACAGCAATAGAATATAATTTACCCTATAATTCTCAAAAAACGTGGGGAAATGCGCTATATTCTCACGCTAAAATGTTATACAACCTCGGTCATTATGATCAGGCTCCAGGATTGCATTAAATAGTCTATTGAGTGGATATTGAATCTATTTGGGCGTATTGTATAGCAAAACCTCATACAGAGGAAAGTTTTCCGTTTAATAGTGAAACATTGGTGTTGAAGGTCGGGAGTAAAATATTTACTCTTTTTAGCATTGAAAGTTTTTCAGGACTTAATCTAAAATGTGACCCAGAAAGATCGATTGAATTACGAGAGAACTATTCAGGCATAATTCCGGCTTTTCATATGAATAAAAAACATTGGAACACGGTAAAAATAGATGAGGACGTTGACGATAAATTGATGTATGAATTAATAGATCATTCGTATACTTTGGTGTATAATTCTCTTTCAAAAAAAACACGGGATGGCTTCAAGGCTTGATAAATATGTTTGGTGTGTTCGACTTTCGAAAACACGTTCGCAAGCTTCAGAAGCCATATCAAAGGGTAGAATTAAGTTAAACCATCAGCAAGTTAAACCTTCTAAGGAACCAAAAGTCGGAGACACGCTTCATTTTTTAAAAAACACGGCGATTTTCAGTTTTAAAATAATACAATTGCTCGACAATCGAATTGGCGCCAAGTTAGTGGAAGAATATGTCATTGACATTACGCCAGAGGAAGAAATAGAAAGGTATAAATTATACAACCTATCGCAGGCGATTTACAGGGAAAATGGGTCTGGAAAACCAACTAAAAAAGACAGAAGAGATATCAATGATTTCTACGATTTTTAAAGTAAACCCACTCAATTATAATTCATAAAATGTCGAAACTCTCCCTAGAAAATAAGTTTTTTGATCTTTCAGATTATGGAAGACCTATTGCCAAAATGATTGCTAATCAATTTAAAAACACGCGCGTTACAACTGTCCACGTCACATGGATGTTTGTTTGCTCAGCATTGCTTTCCGTGTATTTTATTATCCAAGGCAATTACTCCATTGCCGGATTTTTCTTGATTTTGAAATCAATTTTAGACGCTGCAGACGGGGAATTAGCACGTTTAAAAAACACCCTTTCATACACTGGTCGATATTTAGATTCTGTCGCTGATATTCTTTTGAATCTAATTTTATTCTTAACATTCTCTTTTGTTACTCATACATCTTATTTTTATGCGTTTTTAGCGTTTATTTCTTGTTCCTTGCAAGGAACGCTTTATAATTATTATTATGTGATTTTAAGAAATAAAACAGCAAAGAGTGACACCACAAGTCGAGTTTTTGAAAATAAATTTCCTGTTGCTCTTCCTGGCGAATCTCAAAAAAATGTAAATAGATTATTCGTTCTATATAAGACTCTATATGGCGTTTTTGATTATTTCATTTATACATTAGAAAAGAGCGCTTCCAAAGTAAAAACAATGCCAAAATGGTTCATGACCTTGGTTTCTATGTATGGCTTAGGTTTTCAATTGTTGCTCATGACCGTCTTTTTGAGTTTAGATTTAGTGCCTTATATTAATTTGTTTTTTATCGTATATAGTTTTTTCATTCCCTTATTTATCGGATTAAGAAAAATAACAATTTCTTAATTATATTTGTTTTAATTCATAAGGAAATTATAGTTAGTAAATATTGTTTCATAAAATATGCGTCAAATGTTTGTAAAATCAAGAATAATTATAGCTCTTTTGTCCATTATTTTTGCTGTAAACGCTTGTGGACAAGTCAATACGAATAGCACAAAACAAATCCAAGAAGCACCCTCTTTAAAAACGAACGCTGAGTGGAAAAAAACACTAAGTGATCAGCAATATTATGTTCTGCGAGAAAAAGGAACAGAGGCCCCTTTTTCGGGAAAATGGCTTTTAAACCATGAAAAAGGAGTGTATAAATGTGTAGCGTGTGGCAACGAATTGTTTACAGACGGTATGAAATTTGACTCAGAGTGTGGGTGGCCTAGTTTTGATAAGGAAATTAGTGGGGGCAAGATTATTACACGCGAGGATGTGAGCCATGGAATGAAACGAGTTGAAATTGAATGTGCTAAGTGCGGTGGACATTTGGGACATTTATTCGATGACGGACCTACTGAAACAGGATTGCGTTATTGTGTTAATTCAGTATCTCTTGATTTTGTGAAAGAAAGCGAAAATGTTTCCAAGAAAGCAATCAACGATACGATTACTTTAGGAGGAGGATGTTATTGGTGTGTGGAGGCAGTTTATGAGCGACTGGAAGGCGTCGTAAAAGTAGAATCAGGTTTTTCAGGCGGCACTATTAAAAACCCTTCTTATTCAGAGGTATGCAAGGGAACTACCGGCCACGCGGAGGTTGTTCAAATTATTTATGACGCATCAAAAACAAGCATAGATGAAATATTAAAAGTCTTTTTCACGGTTCATGATCCTACCACATTAAATCGTCAAGGAGCAGATATTGGCACGCAATACAGATCTGTTATTTTTTATCGGAATGAAACTCAAAAGAAAATAGCCCGCGAAATAATTACGTTATTAAACACGGATAAAGTCTATGATAATCCAGTTGTGACACAGGTAAGTCCTTTTACCCATTTCTATATAGCTGAAAATTACCACCAAGATTATTACAAAGAAAATCAAGAGGCGCCTTATTGCAAAATGATTATTCAGCCCAAGATTGAAAAATTTGAAAAAATATTTAAAAATAGCTTGAAGCATTAGCATTGATAAGCATACAATTGTTTGATAAACAACATTAATATGGAAGGCTTCGATAGAAAAAAGCATTGGGAGAATATATACCAAACGAAAGAATTAAAATCTGTCAGTTGGTATCAAGCGATGCCTGAAACATCATTAGCTTTTGTAAAAGAGTTGAACTTACCATTATCAGCTAAAATAATAGATGTGGGTGGAGGAGATAGTTTATTGGTTGATTATTTACTTGAATTAGGCTATGAAGACATTACTGTTTTAGATATTTCTGAAAACGCATTGGAAAGAGCAAAACTACGTTTGGGCCCCTTGTCTTCTAAAGTAAAATGGATTGTTTCTGATATTACTGCTTTTAAAGCGACGGAAAAGTATGCGTTTTGGCATGATAGGGCCGTATTTCATTTTTTAACAAATGAACAAGAGGTAGAAAAATATGTGCTAATTATAAATGAAAGTCTTGAAAATGATGGTTTTGCTGTCATTGGAACGTTTTCAGAAGATGGCCCTACAAGCTGCAGCGGTCTTGAGGTAAAACAATATTCTGAAAAAACATTAACAGATTCTTTTCGTCCATTTTTTGATAAAATAGTATGTAAAAAAGTAAATCATCCAACCCCTTTTGCGACGATTCAAAATTTTTTGTTTTGTATTTTTAGAAAAAAGATAGTTTTCTAATTAAAAATGAGTAAATTAGTACAAACTATTTTATTGTGAAAAACAGACTACTACTAATTTCATTGATAACAACAACTTTTTTATTTTCTCAAACTAGCCAAAACATTACGAGTGAGGCGTATAATGTTTTAAAAGTAAATGGGCAATTAGACCAGAATGTTCGTTATTCATTTATTCCTTCTGGAAATCAACCCTCCGGAAAACTGACTAAAAAAGATATTTCTATTCAAGTTGAAAAATCATTTTGCAGTTGTTTAGTTCCATTAGATACGACATTTTCATTAGTGCCTTTCATTTCTTCTATTTCATCAACGGACAATAGAAATGACGATGATTATACCAATAAAATTGGAATTCCTTTCAGTTTCAATTTTTATGGAGTTGCGTATGATTCGTTATATATTAATAATAATGGCAACATATCTTTTTTATCGCCTTACTTTACGTTTACAGCTAATTCTTTCCCAGATTCAATTAATAATATGATTGCTGCTTTTTGGGGAGACGTAGACACGCGGGACTCATTGAGTGGAATGGTATATTATAAGATTACGCCCACAGCAATGATTATTAAATGGGAACAAGTTGGTTATTTTAATATTCATAGCGACAAGTTGAATACTTTTCAATTAACTATTTCTAATGGTTTAGATCCAATTATACCAGATGGAAATAATGTTTCCTTTTGTTATGGTGACATGCAATGGACAACAGGAGATGCTTCTGGAGGCGTAGGAGGCTTTGCTGGCGTTCCAGCAACAGTCGGGGTGAATCAGGGGAATGGGATTGATTATTTTCAAGTTGGCACTTTTGACACCTTAAGTATTGCTTTTGATGGGCCTTATAATACGACAGATGGTATTGATTTTTTAGACAATCAAGAGATCTATTTTAATTTAGCTTTACCAGGAAATGTGCCACCACTTATTCTGAGCAGTTATATCTGTGATACTATCGATGTCTTTACAGGAGACACCTTAAAATCGATGCACATCGATTCTGTTTCTTTTATTATAAGTGTAATGACTCCAGAGGTTGATCAAATTGTAGAAGCAACGTTATCGTGTGATCAGGCCGATCATTTTACTTATTTTAAAAGTAAAGACACTCCCACTTTCAAGGAGTATACGTGTACTTTTTATGCGACTAATTTATTAGAAAACGAAGTTGAACAGTTGTTTTATGTGACGGTTAATGCCGCAGATAATTGGATACCTGCAGGGTTGAGTGATCAAACAGTTGTAATTCGCACTAATTACCAGAATAGTTTATCGCTTGAAAATAAAAGTGTAAACGATGCTTCAGTGTCAATTTATCCAAATCCAAACGATGGGATTATTGTTGTGAAACATGCTTTCGCTGCAGGGACCAATCCGAGTCTTTCCATTCAAGATGTTTCTGGTAAAAATGTTTTTTCCATAAAATTGAGTGATAATAGTCAAGAAGTTGACGTTTCATCTTTGGTTCCAGGGGTTTATTTTGCAACTGTTTTTGCCAATCATCAATCACCAAATACCATTAAAATTATAAAAAAATAAGAGAGATTATAGACGTCTTTTGCTGCCCGATTCATCAGATGAATCGGGCTTTTTTATTGTAACACGAGAACAATAGATGGATAAAACCGCGATTTATAGAAAATCACTAATGCCTTACAATTTGAGCCATCAAGACAGCTATACTATACCTCCTTGTTTAAAAATTAACACATTGTTGTAAATAACATTATAAAAGATTAATTAATAGTTGTAAATTTGTCAATAAATTATTAAGTAGTTTGTAAAAAGTTATTTAACAGAAAGAACCTCAGAAAAATAGCAACCATTAAGTATCTGTGACGTTCTATTAAAAAATTAACACCTTTCCAATGAAACGAAGTAAAAAAAGTGTGAATATAAATAGGATAATAATCTTTTTCTTTTTTTGCACGATTTATAAAAGCTCTTATTCTCAGATAGTTATTTCTAATCAAGGGGCCCCTGCGGCGACAATCCTTTCAGGATTCATTGGTGTTGGATTAACAGTTTCAAACCCTGTCATTACTTGCCCTTCTGTAGCCTATGGAACTTTTTCTGGAGGTTCAGGAATTGGAGTTACGAACGGTGTGGCGCTTACAAATGGAACGGCAAGTCAATTGGCTAATCCTGAGAGCTTTTTTATGAGCACAAGTAACAGCACTAATTGTTCAGATCCTCAATTACTTGCCCTTGACCCTTTAGCAACGAATGATTGTTGTATTTTAGAATTTGATGTAATACCGTCTTGTAATTCGTTAACGATTCGCTTTGTTTTTGGTTCTGAGGAGTATCCTAATTTTGTGGGGCTTGGGTTTAATGATGCTTTTGGATTTTTTGTTACAGGTCCAAATCCTGCAGGGGGAAATTATACAAATAAAAACATTGCGCTTGTTACAGGTTCAACAATTTGCAGTATTAACAATGTAAACTCGAGCACGAATGCAGGGTTTTATGTTAATAATGCGGGAGGAACTCAACTTCCTTTTGGTGGTTATACTTCTGCCATCACATCCTCGTTAAGTGTCACGCCTTGTCAATCATACCATTGGAAAATGGCAATTGCTGATGCGGGAGATAACTCTTATGATTCTGGTGTTTTAGTTGATTTTTTGCAGTGTGCAACAGTTTTGTCTGTATCTGCAACGGCCACCGCGCCAACTTGTGGCGCAACGAATGGTACGGCCACCGCCACCGTCACCGCGGGAATGGGAGTATTAACATATACATGGTCACCCGCGCCAGGTGGTGGGCAAGGAACAGCAAATGCAACGGGTCTAACAGGTGGTGTAACGTATACTGTGACGGTGAATGATTCATATGCTTGCAGTGCCGCAGCCACAGCTACTGTTACCGTTCCTGCCTCTGCAGGTGGCCCAGTTGTAACGAATTCTCCGTTAACACAAACAATTTGTACAGGAAGTACTAGTAGTTTAGTGAATTTAACAGCAAATATGGTTGGAAGTACTTTTGCGTGGACTGCCACTGCCACTGCCGGAATTACTGGTTTTTCAGCAAGTGGAACCTCTACAATTCCGGTTCAAACCATCACTAATTCAGGTAGTACAAATGGTACAGTTACCTATGCAATAACACCTACAGCAGCAGGCTGTCCGGGAGCTATTACCAATTATATACTAACCATTTTACCAGCAACAACACCCACATTTACTGCTATAGCTAACCCTTGTCAAAATGCCACCGCCCCCGTAATCCCTACTAATTCAACTAATATTCCTCCTATTACAGGCACATGGTCGCCCGCAGTGAGTACAGCTGTTTTAGGAACTGCGGTATATACTTTTACTCCAACAGCAGGCCAATGTGCGACAACGACCACATTAGATATTACTGTAAGTACACCAGTTACACCAACGTTTGCGGCGATTGGTAATCCTTGTCAAAATGCCACCGCCCCTGTAATTCCTACTAATTCAACTAATATTCCTCCTATTACAGGCACATGGTCACCCGCAGTGAGCACCGCTGTTTTAGGAACAGCTGTATATACTTTTACTCCAACAGCAGGCCAATGTGCGACAACAACCACATTAGATATTACTGTAAGTACAGCGGTAACTCCAACATTCGCAGCGATCGCAAATGTTTGTCAAAACTCAGTAGCCCCCGTATTGCCTCTCACATCTATCAACGGAGTATCGGGTAGTTGGTCACCTGCAGTAAGCACTTTGACTGCTGGAATTATTACGTACACCTTTACCCCAATAGCAGGTCTGTGCGCAAGTACTACTACCACACAAATTACTGTAGATCCTGAAATCATCCCAACATTTACCCCGATAGGCAGTGTGTGTCAGAACACTACCGCTCCAGTGATTCCAACAACATCTTTAAACATTCCTCCAATCACAGGAACATGGTCACCAGCAGTAAGCACAGCAATATTAGGAACATCTATCTATACATTTACGCCTATAGCAGGTCAATGTAGCACGAATGCAACTGTTAGTATAGCTGTTACAACTTCTATTACCCCCATTTTTTCGGCGATTGCTAGTCTTTGTCAAAACGCCACAGCTCCCGTATTATCGACAAGTTCTCTTAATATTCCTCCAATAGTTGGAACATGGTCGCCTGCTGTTGACGTTTCAGTTCCAGCAACCACTACGTATACATTTATACCTGCAATAGGCCAATGCGCTACTATTGCGACATTAGATATTGTTGTGAACCCTTATCCTACATTATTTGTTTTTCCTCCAGCAGCCGTTTGTTATCCTGCGAAAGTAGACTTGACATTACAAGAAGTAACCGCTGGTAGCACAGGCACCATCTATTATAGTGCAAGTTCAACCGGATTGCCACATTTAGGAAATCCATCAGCCATTTCAGTCTCAGGGACCTATTATATTATTAGCGAAAATAATTTTGGCTGTGAGGTTATTTTACCTATAGATGTTGTAGTTGAACCTTCTCCTCAAGCAGAGTTTATACCAACACCTTCAACGCTTAATCTTTATAATTTATCAAGTACAATGGAGAATAATTCAGTTGGGGGAGACTCTTATCAATGGTTTTTTATGGACGGGGGAACTTCTGCTGAAATCAATCCAACGCACATTTTTCCAGACAGTATCTTTGGAGAGCAATTAATAACGTTGATTGTGACATCTTTAAATGGATGCAAAGACACGACACAAAAAGTGGTAATCATTAATGATGAATTAATTTTCTATGTACCGAATACATTCACCCCAGATGGTGACACATATAATCAAACATTTCAGCCGATTTTCACTTCTGGTTATGATCCTCTTGTGTTTTCAATGTTGATTTATAATAGATGGGGAGAAGTTGTTTTTGAAACGAATGACGCCTCCATTGGCTGGGACGGAACCTTTGGAGAGAATGGAAACATGGTTCAAGAAGGTGTTTATACATGGAAAATAGAGTTTAAAACAAATAAAAAAGACAAACACCAACTCGTTACCGGGTCGATTAATATTTTAAGGTGAAAAAAAACAGCGTATTTATTAAACTGAGTTCGACTGTTATTTTGCAATCAGATTTTAAAGCCTCGGTTTACTGAGGTTTTTTTCTTTTTGCAGGAGGAAATTGTTGAGCTAGATCCCTAGGAATAAATTAGTATAGCAAAATGGGATACATTTAATTTAGAGGATTAATAGGATACAATCTTTTTAAGAGATAATTTTGCTTTGTATATAAAAGTAATTTTATGAAACGAGGTTTATTTATCACCCTATTTATAAGTTCATTTTCATTTTCTCAAGATGAATTGCCGTCTACAACAATTTCAAAAAAAGGAAGTTTTTATGTCTATTGGGGATGGAATAGAGATCTGTATTCCAAGTCAGATTTAGCATTTAAGGGAAATGATTATAATTTTGTTCTACAGGATGTTGCCGCAAAAGACAGACAAAGTAAGTTAGACGCCAATATTTATCTAAACCCAATGAACTTCACAATTCCGCAATACAATGCAAGAGTTGGTTACTTTCTTTCGAATACCTATTCTATTTCAATAGGGGTTGATCACATGAAATATGTGATGTCTTCTCCACAAATGACAACTATTTCGGGTAATATTTCAAAATCAGGAACCGCATTTGATGGGGTTTACGATAACAGCCCTCTTACAATTGATCCAAGCTTTTTATCATTTGAGCATACAGACGGGTTAAATTATATTAATTCAGAAATTAGAAGATCAGATAAGTTAGTTGAAAAAGGGAAGTGCAAGGTATATTTTTCCGAAGGTTTTGGCGCAGGAGTTGTTGTGCCGAGAACAAATTGCACGTTAATGGGGAATCCAAGATATGACCAATTTAATTTAGCTGGTTTTGGTTTGTTAGCGTTTATGGACTTAAATATTGAGTTTTATGATCGATTCTTTTTTAGAACGGAGTTTAAAGCCGGGTTTATTAATCTACCAAATGTTCGAACGACTATGTTTGCAGCGGATAGAGTGAAACAGCATTTTTCTTTTTTAGAATCAACAATGGTGTTAGGGGTGAACTTAAACACAAAACAGAAGAAAAAATAATTTACAACAAAAAATACAGCCATGAAATTAGTTGTTTTTATTTCCTTATTATTTGCGGTGGTTGGCTGCAGGCCAGAGAAGACATTAAATAAAAAATTAAACGGAGAATGGAAATTATCAACGATTAACGGGGAAGCACTTCCTGCTAATTATTCTGAGAAACTATTATTTGCTAAAGAGGGCGTTGAAGGCGATATAACAATTACCAAGGTGGAAAATGGGCTAACTACTGTAAAAACAGGAATTTATTCTTTATTGAAAAGTAGTACTATGACACTCGCCTTCCCTAATAATAGTTCAGAATACCCATACGATACGGATGTTTTTGAAATTAATAGCTCCACGAAATCAGAGTTGAAATTAACAAAAACAAGCGACCCTAAAGTATTTGTTTATTTGAAATAAGACACTCTTTTTTACCACAAGAGTAAAAGTATATCGCGCACCCTAAGGATAGAGAATGGTTGTCAAAATCTTTTTTTGATGAAGGAATTTGATTTTCTGATTGTTATACCAAATGTAATTATTAAATAGTAGTTCATCTTTGGTGAAAGGTAGAAACACTATTACTGACGCGGATGTTCAGTTGCAACAAAAAGTTTTCCTTACTATAAAAAAAGCATTATGAAATTGATTCTTAGTAGTATAATAATTTTATTTGTTACAGCTATTTCTTTTGGACAAGTAGAAGGTTTAGCCGTTACTTCCGATAGCGCACATTATAGTTCTTTTGAGTTAGGTGTTCGTTGCAAAAAATTTCTTGGATTTTATTGGGAGAATGGAATCTCTGGGGAACTGCATTCTCCAAAAGGATTAAAGAACAAACTTTCATTGGGGTTTAATATCGCTTCTTCTAAAGTAGGTTCTGGTATTACGGGGTATGAAATTCCAACTTTTACAGCTGAAGTTTCAATTATCAAGTACTTGCGCGATTCAAAAAAATGGAAACCTCTTTTCCGCTTAAATGTGGGGTATGCCTGTGCTAATTATGGCTCAGACAAATTTTCTTCTATTCCAAATAGTGCCACCTTATTGTCATTAGAAACCGGAATTAGTTATTCGTTACCTTGCTCTTTAAGGCCTGTCGCTGGTGGCGGGTATAATATTATCAATGGAAACGGGGTAAAAGGATTAGGCACGGTTTATCCATTTTACGGACAATTTTCTATTTTTTATAAGTTGAAATAAAAATCGCAGTTCGATAATTATTTTTTTGTCTGGCTCTTTATCTAAACCGTTTATGTTGTTTTTGAGGCAATTATTCCTTTGAGAATTCGGTTGTTGTTCAACTATTTGTGGTAATTTAGTGCAAGAACTCCTGCGTTTTTTGTGCGATTTTGTACATGTATTCGTCGGGTTAAAATTATTCAAATGAAAGAAAAAGAAGGTTTTATGCGAGAAGCAATTCGCTTGTCGATAGAAAATATGCGAGCAGGAAATGGCGGCCCTTTTGGAGCAGTTGTTGTGAAAGATGGAAAAATAATTGCACGAGGGTTTAATCAAGTTACTTCTAGCAATGATCCGACAGCACATGCGGAAGTGGTTGCCATTAG
Organism: Chryseobacterium gleum; assembly: GCA_945888595.1. GTDB lineage: Bacteria > Bacteroidota > Bacteroidia > Flavobacteriales_D > Crocinitomicaceae > CAIUKX01. Next base: position 24,108 of record CAMDAO010000027.1, read on the forward strand.
AGAAGCATGTAAAGTGCTGAATAGTTTTCAATTGGAGGATTGTGAAATATATACGAGTTGTGAACCTTGTCCCATGTGTTTAGGCGCGATTTATTGGGCAAGACCTTCTAAAATGTATTATGCAAATACCAAAAAGGACGCAGCAAACATAGGATTCGACGATCAATTTATTTATGAAGAGCTCGACTTACCCTTAGATAAGCGACAATTAGCAGCAGAGCAATTATTACAAGACGAAGCCATCGTTGCGTTTAAAGAGTGGGAAGAAAAAACAAATAAAATTGAATATTAACCGAAGTGAGGTTATTAATCATATTTCAGTGACTTCTTTCGAAATTGCAAACTATTGACACAGAATCTGCCTTCGGGTTTCCGTATTTTAAAAAATCTATTAGTTTTGCTACCACTATGAAGCATATTATCAAATCAAACAAATTCATTTTTCTTACTTTAAGCATCCTATTGAGTGTTTCAACTTGTTTTCCTCAATCTCTTCAATCAGTTCCTATTAGTGGAAAAGCGTACAATGAAAATTATACAACACGAATTTTCAACACGACCGATTTTGACAGTTTAATTTCAAAAAGTGAAGCTTTTTCTGGATTAGCGAAAGTTGAAAAAATAAATATTGGTGCGCAGTCTCCACCTTATTACAGTTATTCAAAAACAGAATTTTGGCCAAAAGGTGCTTGGGGAAGAAATTATGAAGACAGTCCAGATCTGTCAGAATGTAATCCAGGTGATGTAAGTGGAGAAGGGAAAGTTCAAAGCAATGGAAAGTACACCTTTTTCAAAAGCGATTTGGCTTGCTACCCCGCAATAAGAGACGCTTCATTTTTCATACAGGGACACATTCACATGTACTTAACGGGGTATAATTCCACTAGAAATGAGACGAAAATGAAAGATGGAATTGATTATTTACTAAATGAGCAAATTAAAAAAGGAAAAAATGCTGGAGGAAATATTTGGTGGTTGAAACGAAAAACCCCCAGTAGTTTAGACATGTCAAAAAACAAATGTGACGATTATGAAACAAGTCATGCATTGGCCGTTTTATCTGAATATTATTTATCAAATTACAACTACAGAAGAACGGAAGTATTGGCTGCAATTGAACTTTCAGTAAAATTCATGACGACAAGGGTATCGTATGATAATTCCAAACGAAAGCTTTTACATGTAAATAACAATACAAGAGGATTGGCTTTATGGAGTTTGTCATTGGCATATAAAGCAACGAAAAATGTCAAAATTTTAAATCTCGTCAAAGAAATAACAAGACTACTCATAAAAGATCAAAGTACTGACGGACAGTGGAGAACAGGAGGGAAAGAAGAGCCTGCCGATATTTCAGGAAATGGAATTAAAGTAGTTTTACAACACGATCAAAAAATATTTTATCATTTTATGGCGTTGAGAGGATTGGTTGAAACTTTTTCTATACTTGCAGATAATGATCCAGATAAAAAAGCAGTTTATGAAGCGATAAACAAAGCGTTAAACCATGTAATTGAAGCACGTGTTTTTTATGATGCTCCATTTATTCCAGAAACGGATCCCGCGAATAGAAATCTCTTAAACAAAGAATTTAGACTACGATACTATTACAAAGATGATGAGGGCTTATCTCTTTGTGCTTGGTCTGTTTACAGAGATGAAATTGAAAAATACATTGAAACACTTGCAAAACTTTCCTATTATTCAAAAAGTAGCATCTATTATTCCGAAGAAGATCATATCTATATCAAAAATTTAACAAATAGAATGGCAAAGGGATTAAAAAGTACGAATCAAAATTTTATAAAGGCAATACCTATGTATTCGAATTATATGAATGCAATTGACAATAATTTGAAAATATTGACTTGGTAAAATAGATGTACATTGATCCCTGATTGAAAAATGGGTTAAAATTATTTTGAGGTGCTGGTATTAAATTACGATTGAAATCCTATATGGAGAAAAAAGTAATTCTGTGTTTTTTTTTATTGTATCATTTCCATTTTATTCCAATTATCTTTTGACTAATTTTATTTCATAATTATCAAGATTTATTTGACTCCTATTATACTATTACTAAACATTGTGAGGATTGAATTGGAATGTGGCTTCAGCCCATTCAAATATAATATTCCCATCCAAATCGGCTTTAGCCAAAACCTATAAATACTGATTTAAAGCTAGAGAATGCTATTCTTAAAAGAAAATGATAGTAACTATTATTTTGGCTAAAGTCGATTCATTTGATTTTTTTATTACCTCCAGCTCAAGCTGGAGTCATTTTAAATGAATGGCTATTAATTAACATTTCTGAATTTCAAATCAATCACAAAATACACATTCATTAATAATAAATATGCTTCAAATACAATTAGGTATAAATTTATTTCCGATGTATCCTAAACTAAGAAAAATATCAATGTAACA
>CAMDAO010000028.1 GCA_945888595.1 Chryseobacterium gleum
CCTAAAATTTTTTCATTCCCTGCAGAAGCACCTATAAGGGTAGCGCCAATTGTAGGATAATTAAATGCTTTATGCCAATCTTTTTTGCCATTTGTTTGGACTATGAATGAAATCTCACCTGCAAACGCGTGTGCACTTGGAAGATGAGCAACTTCTCCCCTTTTCGCCACTAGAAATCCTATCTTTGGTTTTACCTCAATTCCCCAATTAAGTCCAGTCTGAAGATGAGCTTCCGAATAAAAAAATAAAGAAAGAAGGAAAAAGTAATATTTCATTTTAAAAATGAAGAATTATATGGGTGTTAACACATTAAAAAAGATTCTGAAGACAAAGATATAAATAAAGCAAAATCAACAACACATCGCAAATAATAATACCTTTGAAAAAAAAATAAAAATGGATCAGAGACTAGTAGCATTTGAAAGAATTTTGAAGATAATGGATGAATTAAGAGAGAAATGTCCTTGGGATCAGAAACAAACGTTAGAATCTCTCAGACATCTTACCATCGAAGAAACCTATGAACTTTCAGATGCTATTTTGCAGAATGACATGGAATCTTTAAAGGGAGAAATAGGCGATTTATTCCTTCACCTGATTTTTTACAGTAAAATTGCAGATGAACAAAAACACTTCACAATTACGGATGTAATCAATACACTTTGCGAAAAATTAATTTACCGTCACCCACATATTTACTCAGATGTAATCGTTGAAAACGAAGAAGATGTAAAGCGAAATTGGGAAAGTTTAAAATTAAAGGACGGGAGAACATCCGTTTTAGAAGGTGTTCCAAAATCACTTCCATCGCTCGTAAAAGCATCTAGAATTCAAGATAAAGTAAAGGGAATTGGTTTTGATTGGAATAACCGAAGTGAAGTGTGGGATAAAGTAAAAGAAGAAATTGAGGAACTTGAGCATGAAGTAGAACTAGGAAGTAATTCTATTGAAGAAGAGTTTGGAGACGTCTTATTTTCTCTCATTAATTACGCCCGATTTATTAATATTAATCCAGATGATGCTTTGTCAAAAACAAATGATAAATTCATTTCTAGGTTTCAACTGATGGAAAAATTAATGCTAGAAAATTCAGTAAATATTGAAGCGCTAAATCTGGCTGAAATGGATATCTATTGGGAGAAAGCAAAAAAAATAGTAAAAGAAAAAACGAAGGATTGATGCGTTTATAACTAGTAAACATTTTTTATTCATTCTTTCTACTCCAAAATAAATACAAATACCTATATTCGCTGAAAATTTTACTTTAACTGCATACTTATTGCGCTATGAAAATATTTCTCTCTCTCTCTTTTTCCTTATTATTTATTGGTTTTTCATTTTCTCAAGAGCATGCTGTTCGTGGTTTTATCTATGAGAAAAAAAATGGAGAACCTGTCTTGTTTGAAAAAGTATTCCTACTAAATACTGATAGTTCAATTGTTAGCGGGGCAACATCAGACGTGAATGGTTTCTTCAATATTCCTAAAGTAAATAAAGGAAGCTATATTGTAAAAATTGAAAATGGCAATTATCAAAGAAATTGTCAGAATATTAGCGTAACTCAAGAAAGAGGATATACTCAGTTGAAATTTGAACTCGACAAATTGGAAAATGTGACCAATTTAGAAGAATTTGTGCTTAGTGCAGAAGCGTTGCAAAAGAAAAAAGACCCAACTGTTTCGGTCAACAAATTGAATAAAAAAGAAATAGAACGTATTCCTGGGATGGGTGCTGAAAATGACATTATTAGTGCTTTTAGTGTAACACCAGGAGTTATAACTACTGGAGATCAAGGAGGTCAAATGTACGTTCGTGGAGGAACTCCAATTCAAAACAAAGTACTTTTAGACGGAATGACCATCTACAACCCTTTTCACTCCATCGGTTTTTTCTCTATTTTCGAGACTGAACTTATAAAAAATGTGGATATTCACACCGGTGGATTCGATGCGAAATATGGAGGAAGAATTTCATCAATTATGGATGTTACCTACAGAGATGGAAACAAAAAAGAATTTGGAGGGAAGATTTCGGTCTCACCATTTTTAGCAAAAGCAGTTTTAGAAGGACCAATTAAGAAAAGAAAAGATGGTACAGCAAGTTCAGGATCATACATCCTTTCTGAAAAACATAGTTTATTGGATTACACAGCTAAGAAATTATATCCAAATGTAAATAATGGCAACGGTTTACCTTTCAATTTCACGGATTTATATGGTAAAATAAGTTTTAATAGTGAGGACGGTTCAAAATTTAGTGCGTTTGCATTTCATAATCGAGACAGTGTAAATTTTTACAATATTGCCGATCTTGATTTTAAAGCTTCTGGAGGAGGAATGAACTTTTTGATAGTACCTAATAGTTCATCAAAAATAATTAAAGGACATGTGAATGGAAGTTCTTACAAAACAACATTTAATGAAACCGCATCAAAAGAGCGTTCTAGCTTTGTTGGAGGAATTGATTTAGGGTTTGATTTCACCTACTTCATGAAAAATAGTGGAGAAATGAACTACGGTTTCAATCTAGGATATTTTAAAACTGACTTCCAAACTTTTAATATTTTAGATAGAAAAATTTCATTAACGACCGAAACAACAGAACTTGGTTTTTACTACAACTATCGAATCATCAAAAATCGATGGGTAATTCAACCAAGCATTCGAGTTCAAGTGTATGCAACCCTTGCTACAGTGTCCCCAGAACCTAGAATTGCTTTAAAATATAATGTGAATGAAAAATTTAGATTAAAAGGGTCAGGCGGAAGATTTTCTCAAAACTTCACCTCTGCTTCGTCTGACAAAGACGTAGTGAATTTATTTAATGGTCTGCTTTCCGCACCTATAAATGTCCAAGATAAGTTTGTGAGTCAAAACTTGAAAGAAAATCAAGTTAAAAATGGTCTACAATATGCATGGCATGCTATTTTCGGTTTTGAATACGATATTACCAAACACCTCAGTTTAAATATTGAAGGATATTTCAAATACTTCTCTCAATTGAGTAACATTAATCAAAATAAACTTTATGATGAAGATGGAGCAGCTACTGTTGATGTGGCGGACATCTTTAAAAAAGATTTCATAATAGAATCAGGTAGATCATACGGGCTTGACTTTTTGATGAAATACTCAAAAAACCGTTTATTTGTTTGGGCTGTTTATTCATACGGTAAATCTACTCGATGGGATGGATTCCAAAGCTATTTCCCTGTTTTTGACAGAAGACATAATGTCAATTTAGTTTCTACGTATATGTTTGGAAAAAAGAAAGAACTTGAATTAAGTATTCGTTGGAATTTAGGTTCCGGGCTGCCTTACACTCCTACAGCAGGTTTTTATCAAGCTGAAACCTTCTCTCAAGGTGTTACCTCCAATTACACTTCGTCGAATGCTTCATCAGTGACAAGTTTATTAGGAGATTACAATAGCCAAAGATTACCGTATTATCACAGACTAGATATCACTGCTAAAAAGTTATTTAAATTCAAAAATAATACTTCACTAGAAGTTATTGCAAGTGTCACAAATGCCTATGACAGAAAAAATATTTTCTATGTAAATAGAATTACTTCTGAAAAAATATACCAGTTCCCTATTCTTCCAAGTTTAGGAGTTAGCTATAAATTTTAAGTTGTAATAGATTCTCTTGTTCATTTAAAAAATAGGCAAGAGAAAATTAGGAGAGAGAAACACTTAAAAAATCAGTGTTATTTTCTCCAGGAATCAAATGCATTTATCTGCGGTGTGTTCAATTTATCAACAGGAGCAACCGAATATTCCATATAAAAATTACGATCAACTTCAGGAAGTGTTTGTTCACTAATTTTCCCTGCTCTCAAAATCGTTAAATGCTTTAAGTCATTGTCAAAATATTTCAACCATTTATCTAACTCACCTTGACATGAATAGCCATTTACTGCTATAATTTCATCTTCCAACATCAATCCACCCAAATTAGCTGGGCTGCCCGGATAAATTAGTTTCACTACAAAATTGGTTCCATTTGGCACAGCTTTAAATCCGAGACGACCGTGTGAATAAATAGAAGATGGTTCATGATTTAACTGTAGACCAATATAATCAAAAGCCTCGGTTAAAATGGATTCATAAGGACTGTTTCCGTGAATAAAATCCTCAAAAAATCCATCAAAAGAAATACCAGCTACATTTTCTAACACATCCTTATAGTCCTGCTCAGAAACACCCTTCCCTTTTAAATAAAAATCAAAATATAAGCGTTTCATCACTGTGTCTAGACCAAATTGATTTTCTGTAGCTTTGAGTACCATTACATCCGTCACAAAAGCCAATAAACAACCTTCCGTATAAATAGAAACTTTTCTTGCTGGAGCGCCTGGAACGTATCCGTCCAACCATGTATCAAAAGACGATTCTCCGACAGAATAATTAAAGCGCCCATGATTATCAAAATGTTTTTGCAGCTGTTTATTCATTTCTAAAAGATACTGATTCAGATTGAAAACACCACTTTTATATAAAAACAAATCTCCCATATAGGTCGTCACTCCCTCACAAATATATCCTAATTCAGAATAATTTTCTTTGGTAAAATCGTATGGAAACATCTCAATAGGACGAATGGCTTTCACATTCCACGTATGATATAATTCGTGTGAGGAAACACCTAAAAGCTCTTTGTATAAAGTATCGAAAACATCATAACTTGGACCAATCGTAATAACTGTAGAGCGTTGATGTTCAACACCATGATATGCTTTATACGGTAAAACATGAATTAAGAAATGGTATTCAGGAACGGGAAATTCCATAAATTTTTCCATTTGTTTTTTTGTAAACGCCTTAAAATCCTTCACCAATCGTTTCCAATCTGGTTTTACTTCCCCATTAAGCCATACATGAAAAATTGTCCCTCCTACTTCGTATTGATTATATTGCAAAGCAGCAGAACAGATAAATGGTGAATCTGCCAGTTCATCAAAATTAGCAGCTGTCAAGCTATTTCCATTTTTCTTCAATGCACACGCAATTTTCCAATCCGATGGAATGTCCAACTGCACTTCTATTGCGTCCTGAAAAGTATCCTCTGAGAAGACACAGCAATTTACAGGGTTTACATATAATTGTTCTGAATTTAAATACGTCGATCCAGCATTTAAATCAAAGGCAAAATACTGATAACTAACCTGTATATTCGTTTTACCTTCTGTATCAATTTCCCAAGAATCCTTGGTTAGCTTTTTAAAAATTACTTTTTTATTATCCTGATCAAAAATCTTGAAACCCTTCACGTTTTTAGCAAAATTTCCTAATTCATACCGTCCAGGTCTCCAACTTGGAATACGAATGATTGTCTTATTCTTTGCGACTGGAAAAGTAGCTTTAATTGAAACATATTGCTGTGAAGGATTATCACAAGAAAAAGAATATTTTACCATTACTACGTATTATTTGAATGCGAATTTACAGTTTTTACATGACATTCAAATTGATTAACCGTGTAAAATTGATTTAAAAGCTTGGCATAAAAAAAGCTCAAATCTTAATTAAAAAATTTGAGCTTTTATGAAGTATTTATTTATAAACTAGATCAAGCGTACATTTCGACTTGAATTTGAAAAATTTTATCATCTGACAAATAAGCATCATAAGGCATCATTTTATCAATCAAACCATTTGGAGTAATTTCGATGACCCGATTTGCAACCGTTTGCACGAGCTCATGATCATGAGAAGTAAACATCATTGACCCTTCAAAAGCTGTCATCCCGTTATTCAATGCAGTAATAGACTCCAAATCTAGGTGATTTGTCGGTTCGTCCATCATTATTAAATTTGCTTTTGCAAACATCACTTTAGACAACATACACCTCACTTTTTCACCTCCAGAAAGAACATTTGCGCTTTTTAACGCTTCTTCCCCAGAGAACAACATTCTTCCTAAGAAACCACGTAAATTAACCTCTTCTTTTTCTTCATCTGTCTGAGCATATTGTCTCAACCACTGAATTAAAGGCAGATTATCTTCAAAATACGTATGATTATCATTTGGTAAATACGCCGTTGTAATGGTAGTTCCATAGATAAATTCTCCTGTGTCAGGTTGAGATTGACCATTTAATATTTCAAACAATGCAGTAATTGCGACAGAATTTTTAGATAAAATAACCGCTTTATCCCCTTTATTTAATGTGAACGTCAAATCCTTAAATAAAACCTCGCCATCCACTGACTTACTTAAATTATCGACAGACAAAATCTGATTTCCAGCATCTCTTTCTTGATGAAAAGTAATACCAGGATATTTACGACTTGAAGGTTGAATTTCTTCTAAATCTAATTTATCAATCATTTTTCTTCTACTAGTTGCCTGTTTTGATTTAGAGGCATTCGCTGAAAAACGAGAAATGAAATCTTGTAATTCTTTTTTCTTCTCTTCCGCTTTTTTATTTTTATCCGCACGTTGACGCAAAGCTAACTGAGAAGATTGATACCAAAATGTATAATTCCCTGTGAAAATTTGAATCTTAGAGAAATCAATATCACAAACATGTGTACAAACCGTATCTAAAAAATGTCGATCGTGAGAAACAACAATAACTGTATTTTTGAAATCAAGAAGAAAATCTTCTAACCAAGTAATCGTTTTTGCATCCAAATCATTCGTAGGCTCATCTAACACTAAAACATCTGGATTTCCGAAAAGTGCTTGAGCAATCAGAACTCGTACTTTTAAATTGTTAGGAATTTCTTCCATCAACATGGCGTGATGAGACTCTTCAATACCCAGATTACTCAAAAGTGAAGCAGCATCCGTTTCCGCATTCCATCCCTCTAAATCAGCAAATTCTCCTTCTAATTCTGAAGCACGCATTCCATCTGCATCAGAAAAATCTTCTTTTGCATACAAAGCATCTTTTTCGACCATGATTTCGAAAAGACGTTTATGTCCCATAATAACTGTTTGCAAAACGGGAAAAGCATCAAACTCAAAGTGATTTTGACTCAACACCGCCATACGTTTACCAGGCTCCAAATCAATTCTCCCTTTTGTCGGTTCTTGGTGCCCTGTCATTATTTTTAAAAATGTAGATTTCCCTGCACCATTCGCTCCGATAACGCCATAGCAGTTACCTTCCACAAATTTTAAATTAACATCATCAAAAAGCACACGCTTTCCAAATTGAAGTGATAAATTATTAACCGTTATCATAGTATTTTACTGAAATTTAGCGCAAAGGTACGTTATTCTTTCGTTAGAGACAAGGCTATGAGATCATAGATTTTTAGATAATAGATTTTTAGACAGTTACTTCTATTATATTTCATATCTAATCCCCCAATTCGCCAGTCTATAGGTGAAGCGATCAAATATCTCTGCCCGAAGCGGTCTTTTATCTATATTTACAATATTTTACACTAACACAATGATTCAATTACAACATTTCCCTTATCGATTGAATTTCAAATACCCATTTCGACTTTCACATTCCGAGAGAAATGGGACTGATAATGTATATGTATTATTAACTTTAGGTGACTTTTCAGCCTGGGGAGAATGCGTTTTTATACCCTATTATCCTGAAACTTTAGAAACTTTTAATCACTTGATTTCTAAAATAACACTTCCTGAGGATACAGATAATATTGGAAGCTATATTCAGTCTCTAAAAACCAATTTTCCTCACTCCAACTTTTGCATCGCTTCCATTGACATTGCCCTCCACAATTTAAGAACTGCAATTTCAGGTAAAAGTATTGCAGCCCAATATGACTTGTATGGCACGCCAAAAGAAACTTCATTTACGATTGGTATGTCAACAGATTGCGAAATGGAACAAAAACTATCGGAAAATTCTTTCATGAGTTATTTCAAGCTAAAGGTCAGTCAGAATGAAATTGAGAGAATTATTAAAACCTACACAAAACTAACAAACAAGCCCTATACAATTGATGCAAATCAAGGTTTTACAGAGAGAAACGAAGCTTTAAAATGGAGTTTTAAATTAGCTGACAGTGGAGTTTGGTATATGGAACAACCTTTTCATAAAGATGATTTTGAAAGTCATTCTTGGTTAAAAGCAAGAAGTCCAATTCCAATTATTGCAGATGAATCTTTTCAATCGTTTTCAGATCTTGAAAAAATTGAAAAAAACTTTGATGGCATCAATTTAAAAGTGATGAAATGTGGAGGTATTTCAGAAGGTATTTCGTGTTTGAAAAGAGCACAGGAAATGGGATTAAAAAGTATTATTGGATGCATGAGTGAATCGAGTATTGTTATAGATGCGTCTAGGGAAATTGCTTCTTTAGCAGACTGGGTTGACCTAGACGGAAACCTACTAATAACCAATGACTTATTTAAAAAACCACTACCTAATGAGGATCTTATTCGTCTGCTGACTCTATAAAAGTGATTTTAAAATCACTTCATCCACTTTAAATTTCGTGAGTACATTAGAATAAAAAGACCAGAGATAAATAAGTTAAGAAATAACAATAAACTCGGTAAATATTCCGCTGAAACAAAGAAATAATTAGCTGAAACAAACAACAAAGAATAAATGATATAGAAATGGAAACCTAATTTAAAACCTTTCCACATTTTCACAACACCAAACAGGCCAATCGCAGAAACAAGGATCGAATAGAAAACAAAAGAATACATGGAAGCATTTAAAATTTCTCCCATGGTTATTAATTTTCTCGTCAAAATGACACCATATTCAAAATCTAATTTCTCAAATTTATCTATATTCATCATCATCTCTGCTTTTAGTTCAAGCATTTCATCTGCACTATTGGGTCCATGATTCATTTGTAGAATATTCCCAATCATTGAAAATCCAATATTTATAAAACTTAAAATACTAATGACCTTTAAAAAATTTGGTCTAACAGCATTTTCTTTGATAAATTCATTCCCTTGATCTGACTCTTCCATCTTGCTTTACTTTACGTCAAATTTACGCAGATTTTTTTGTTCTTTTTAAAAAAGTTTCAAAAGCAATCTTGTAGGCTGGACTTTTCTCATTGATTTTGAGTTGAATCAAAGATGTCAATTCTTCTTTAAGTTCTGGATATTTATGAATAAACGGCACCAAACAATACATACTGTATGCCTGTAATGCCACTTTATTATCTTCTTCTTTGATAAATGAAATATAACGATCTAACAATTCAGTTTCTTTATAACTAGAATGTCCTAAACTTTCAATAATTTTTACGATATTCCTTAAAACAGACTGATTTTTTTCTACCAACACCAAATCGATTAACTGATTTCGAAATGGCAATACCATTGATGAATCTGCCTGAGCAATATGACTCAACAGCCATGAACCATACTCTGGAAAAGGATATTCTTTATTCAACGAAATAAATTCTAACAAATCTCCCACTTTAAACGTCTTTTCATGAAAAAAACGGACGCAATAATTAATATTTCGTGTTTTGTGAAAATCAAGAAGAAAATTTTTCAAATCCATACATCAGGAAAATAAAAAACGCAACCATAAATGATTGCGTTTATAAAAATATTTTAATTGTAAAGAGTTTACTTAAGCAGTAACGCCCATTACTTCTGCCATTTTAGCACCAATATGTGCTGGAGAATCAACTACGTGAATTCCGCACTCACGCATAATTCTTTTTTTAGCTTCAGCTGTATCATCATCACCTCCAACAATTGCACCAGCATGACCCATTGTTCGTCCTTTTGGAGCTGTTTCGCCTGCGATAAATCCAACGACTGGTTTTGTTCCATTTTCTTTAATCCAACGAGCAGCATTTGCTTCAAGATTACCTCCAATTTCACCAATCATTACAATACCTTCTGTCGCTGGATCTTTCATCAATAATTGTATTGCCTCAAGAGTAGTAGTTCCAATGATTGGATCTCCACCAATCCCAATAGCTGTTGTTATTCCTAAACCAGCTTTCGCTAATTGATCTGCCGCTTCATAGGTCAATGTTCCTGATTTAGAAACTAAACCAATATTTCCTTGTTTAAAAACAAAACCTGGCATAATACCTACTTTTGCTTCACCTGGAGTAATTATACCTGGACAATTTGGACCAATCAAACGACAATCCATTCCTGTTAAATATTCTTTTACTTTTACCATATCCGAAACGGGAATACCTTCAGTGATACAAATAATCACCTTAATACCTGCTCCAGCAGCTTCCATAATCGCGTCTGCTGCGAAAGCAGGCGGTACAAAAATGATTGAAACATTCGCTCCAGCTTTTTCAACTGCATCAGAAACCGTATTAAATACAGGACGATCGAGATGAGACGTACCTCCTTTTCCAGGAGTAACACCACCCACTACATTTGTTCCATATTCAATCATTTGACCTGCGTGAAACGTTCCTTCGCTTCCAGTAAATCCTTGAACAATAACTTTTGAATCTTTATTTACAAGTACACTCATTTTTGCTATTTTAGTTCCCCCATTTTTGGAGGTTAATTTTATGAGATCAAAGATAGTTTATTGATTTGGTAAAGACAAGAGATTAATAAAAGAAAAATCGAAAATCAGATGATTACCTACCTTCATTAAAAACGCACTATCATTTTTTCCAAGTCCCTAAATTGGTTGTTAAAGTGAGTGTATTACTGTAACCTGCTTGCGAATAGATAGAAAACCCATAATCAACATTAATTCTTTTAAAATACAATCCAACTCCAAAAGAAAATCCAGCTGCTCCTGGCCTTGATGCTAATTTTAATTCTTGTCTTCTATGATAATCAAAGGCCGTTCTGACATGAACATTTTTGGATACTACTTCAAATTGAAAAATAAAATGATGTGCTAATTTTTCTCCAAAACCAGCGTATTTCACGGGTATAGTATCCCCTGTTAGAATATCAATAGTCGGCTTTAAATTTGGATCTGTATAGGTTAAATTCCATTTATTTAAATGATGGGCAACAACTGAAAATCTAAAGGGTGCATGTTGCAACTTATGCGCCATTCCTACTTGAAAATCAACAGGCAAAGGCGCTCTATTTTTTGAGGTATATCCTTTGAATTGAATTCCTGCATTTTTCACGAGTGCCGTAACTAATAAATTTGATTTTTCAACTGTATATGTTCCCGCTAAATCTATTGACATACCCACAGAATTGTAGGTTTCTAATTGAGAATAAATGAGATTAACATTCGATCCTATTGAAATTAACGGGTTGATTTGTTTTCCCATTCCTACTCCCAAAACATATTCTGAAGGCGTAAAAGTTCCGGTAGTCGTTCCTCCTGCGTCCGTGCGATCCATTTTACCATAATTTACATAGCGAAGATGACCAGCAAGTGTACCAAGCGTTTTATAATCACGTGCATACGCAACCATCCCATAGGTAATTCCACCTGCCATTAAAGCTTGATTAACAACCAGAGAATTACTCATTTTGGTATTATATAAGGAAGGATTCATTACTCCTAAATTCACGTCTTGATCTTTTACTGTAATAAAATTTTTGCCTAGAGCATTTGCACGCGCACTAAATCCCATGTCTAACAAAGAAAAAGTTGTATTACCACCAATTTGTGAAAAAATTGGAGAAATCGTAAGTAAAAATAAAACCGCAATCGTATTTTTCATTCGTTGAAAATTTATTTTTCAGGACTTCAAGAGCTCGTTTTCCGTTTTATTCTCTTGCACCAAATCCAATCGCCACATATTAGTGCCGCGCATTAAAACGTAAAGAAAGGATAAAAATTATAATTAATTTCAATTTTACACTCTTTTCCCTATTTCAATAGCTTCTAAGTCGTGAATTTTATCTCCTGTTATAGAAAATCTTAACAGTGTTTTCACATCATGAAAACCTTTGTAACCGCATGCTCCAGGATTCATGCACAACATTTTATAAATAGGATCCATTTTAACTAAAAGTATATGCGAATGTCCGCAAATAAAAAGTTTTGGAGCACCTTTCTTTAATTCTTCAACTGTTTGCGAGGTATACTTACCTGGTCTACCGCCAATGTGAATCATTAATACTTCAACATCTTCGCATGTGAACCTATTAATTTCTGGAAGTTCTTGACGAATGATATAATCATCGATATTTCCAAATACTCCGCGAAGAGGTTTAAACTTTTTTAATTCATCTACGACTTCAATAGCACCCACGTCGCCAGCATGCCAAATCTCATCAACATCTGCAAAATAAGTATATATTTTAGGATCGACATACCCATGTGTATCCGACATTAAACCTATTTTTTTCATTTTATTTTTTTGAGAAGAGATAAAAACCAATGGGATATTTTAACACCACAAATATCACACTATTTTTTTATTTGATTTTAAATCCCACAATTAAAATATCATCTACTTGCTCCAAATCACCCTTCCAATCATGTAAGGCAGCTGTAATGATTTTTTCTTGCTCAATCATTGGCAAATGACAGATACTCAAAAGTAATTTCTTAAGATTACCAGTTGAAAATTTTTTCCCTTTTTCACCTCCAAAAAGAGCAATACAACCATCAGTGAAAATATATAAAACATCTCCCTCTCTTGTCTGAAACGTTTTATTTGTAAAAAAATTCTCTTTTTTCAGACCTCCTCCAATACTATTTTTATCTGCTTCTATCTCGATTAAATTGTTGTCACGAATGATCCATAGAGGTCTATGAGCTCCGGCATAATGCAATTGAACACTTTCAGAAAATTCTTTTTCTAAAAAACTAAATTCAAGAAAAGCAATATCCATTCCATCGGTTGTTTCATTCAAATCGCCCGTTTGTTTAAGGGCTTTTTTAATTTTCACATCTAAACACTCTAAAGCTCGAGCCGGATTTGTAACAGAACTGTCATTCACTATTTGTGTAAGCGAGTTCATGCCAATCATACTCATAAAAGCACCGGGGACTCCATGGCCAGTGCAATCAGCTACAGCAAACACCACATGATCCCCAATTCTATCAAACCAATAAAAATCACCACTTACAATATCCTTCGGTAGATTAATGATAAAACTATCTGAAAAATGCTGTTTTATCTTTGATTTTTCAGGTAAAATAGCCTCCTGTATTCTTTTGGCATACGTTATACTGGAAGTGATATCCTTATTTTTCTGATCAATCATTTCTGCATTTATCTTTCTTTCCGTAATATCATTTTCAACAATAATAAAATTTGTCAATTCACCAAAAATATTGAAAACAGGTGTTAAAAGTACAGATCCCCACATTTCTTTACCAGATTCAGAGACATTTAATGATTCATAAGAAACTGATTTTCTTTTGATAATACATTCATCAAAAACTTCTCTTATTTTTGGATAGTTACTAATTTCAAAAATTGTCTTCCCTTTCATTATTTTCAATTCCTCCAATCCACAGTCGTTAAAACGCACAAAACTATCGTTTACAAAGTTGACAATGCCACTTGCGTCCATGATAATAATAACATGATCAGACTGACTGGCAACAAGTGATAACAATTCTAACTTACTATTCTTTTCCTCTAATTCTTTATGAAAAATCGATAAATCCGAATTAACTTTTAAAAGTTCTTCCTCCTTGATAATTTCATCCAACTCAAATTGAGCAGCTAGAATCTTGACTTTATGCTTATTACTGTTTTTTTGAAAATCTATTATTAAAGCGTCATATTTTTTATAATATCGCAATGCTTTGCTAAATTCAGAAATATTTTCATAGAAATCAGATAGATGCATCGCTACTTTCATCATTAGCACCTTCTCTCCTATTTGTTCTGAAATCTGAAGTGCTTCCAAGAAAGAATTTTCAGAATTTCCATTTTCTGAAATCTGTTTATAGTATATCCCTACATTTTTTAAAGAAGAGGCTACACCAAATAGATAGTTATTTTTTTTACTAATTTCTAAAGCTGTTGAAAAATACTTGTACGATTCAGGATATTTCTTTTTATCAAAATTAATTTCCCCCATGTTAATTAATACATCAACCAAGACTGTTTCATCTCCACCATTCTTTAAATTTACCTTAGCTTGCTTTAAATAGAAATGAGATTCATTGTACCTTTTGCAGAGATAATGCACAAAACCAATTCGACATAAATTGAAGGCAATTCCATTTTGATCATTTATTTCTACTGCTAAAGTTCCAGCTTTTTCATACAACTCCATTGCTTGTACATAATCTTCTAGATCACAATAAATATTCCCTATATAATGCAGACATTCGGACTCTGATTTCTTATCACCTAATTTTTTAAATATTTTTTTTGCTTTGTATAAATCAACAATACTGGAATCATAAATTGACAACAAACAATAAGCTGCACCAGAGTTTTTTAGATTAGAAGCTACACCATACTCATACCCAATTTCAGTGGACAATTCAAAAAACTCAAGCGCAATTTCTAATGACTTAGAAGGTTTTAAACGCCTAATTTCCCAAGCATATGAATTCATTAAATCCACCTTGTCCCGGTTGTTTTTTCTATTTGTTAATTGTGTAGTAGAATCCATTTTTTGAATACTTCGCAAATGTTAGCCGTGCTCAAAATACGTAAAAATTCTAAAAAAGATCATTTAATTGAAAACAATTTTCATTTTTTTAGACTAACGAGCTAAAAAAACGTATAAGACGAAGAAAAGAGACGTATATAGATAATTCCTAAATTAAGTCAAAAACATATTATTTTAAACGGTTCCGATTCCTATTCAAATTAACTATATTTGTATTTACAATGGATGATAAACATTTAAGCGATTGGTTTAATAAAAGGAAAGAACGAAGAAAACAGCTGAATTCTGCTTCACTGTTGGAAGGTTTATTGTCTAAAAATATAGGTGTACTTAGTTCAGCCATCACGTTGCTGGAAAGTACACGAGCAGATGACCGCTTAATTGCAAAAGAATTAATTAAAAGTTGCCTTCCTTATTCAGGAAAATCTATTCGAATTGGCATCACAGGCGTTCCTGGGGTTGGGAAAAGTACATTTATAGAAGCTTTTGGAAAGGTGCTTTTAACTGAAGGGAAAAGATTAGCAGTATTAGCAATTGATCCAAGTAGTGAATTTAGCGGAGGAAGCATTCTGGGAGATAAAACGAGAATGGAAGAGCTATCACACATGGATAACGTATATATTCGCCCTTCTCCAGCAGGCAAAACGCTTGGTGGTGTGGCAAAAAAAACGCGTGAAAGTATTTTACTTTGTGAAGCAGCAGGATTTGATATTATTTTAATTGAAACTGTGGGTGTTGGCCAATCAGAAACAATGGTTCATTCAATGGTTGACTTTTTTCTGCTCCTCATGATTTCTGGCGCCGGAGATGAATTGCAAGGAGTAAAAAGAGGCATCATGGAAATGTCGGATTCAATTTTCATTACAAAAGCAGATGGTGACAATATCATGAAAGCAAAATTAGCTAGTCGAGAATACCAAAATGCTCTTTCCTTATTTCCTCCCAATGCCAATGGTTGGATCCCAAAAGTTTCTATTTGCAGTTCAGTTGCGGGGAGCAATATTTCAAAAGTCTGGGAAGTTATACAATCCTATGAAAATCAAACCAAATTGAATGGTTGGTTTATTAAAAAAAGGAAAAATCAGGATAAATTTTGGTTCAACGAAACAGTAAAAGACTTATTATTACTACAATTTTTCAACAATGAAACAATAGTAAAAGAAATCGAAAAGTTAGAAAAGGAGATTACTGATAGTAACATTACTTCTTTTCAAGCGGCAGAAGATTTGTTTACGAAATATTTAAAAATACAGAATGGAACAAATATTTAAAATAGAGGGTGAATACATTGAATTAATTCAATTATTAAAAGCAATTGGACTTGCAAATACTGGTGGACATGCAAAAATGATCGTTGACCAAGAAATGGTTCTCAGAAATGGAGAAATAGAAACCAGAAAAAGAGCAAAGTTAATTGCAGGAGATATTATTGAAATTACAGACAACAAAATTATTTTAGAATAATCGTATTTTTACATAAAAAAACAAACGTTACAACATGAAAACAATTCTATTTTTAGGCGCTTTTTTATTCTCTACAACGCTATTTGCGGGAAGAATTCGAGATATCGATTTTGTGGTTGATTCTACTAATTTCTGTAAAACAAATACGTTTTCTATTACTGTTTTTTTAATAAAGAAAAATGGAAAAAGAATAACATTAACGCCAAATGAACTTTCAATACATTGGAATAAAATAAAAGTAACGGGGCAACATCTTATTTCTTTTAATCGCGGGATTGTAAAATTTGACCAACAGGCGGTCACTACTGGGAATAATTCCGCTAATTTAGAAATAACCTATAATAACCTTTCGATGCAGTTACCAATTACTTTTCCATATGTAACTGGACTAATTTTAAAAAACAATACGATTGCAGTAAATCACCCCATGACCTTAGATTATGAATTGATTTTCAATAATGGGAAAACCGCTTTACCTTCTCCAACTTTGTTTAATGAGAATAATTTCGTTAATTCTTCCGTGTCTGAAGTTAATTTAGTAAGATCTTCTTTTTTAATTCGTTTAGATGAACCAGCTGCTTATGAGACGGTTGAACTCCTAATTAAAAACAGATTAAACAACCAAGAATTAGGGAAAAAAATAATGAGTTTAGAATATCCTACCACTTGTAAGATTGATGGTTCTGGAAACAGTGGAGCGAATGGAATCAATGGTGCTAATGGTAAAAAAACGTCTGAATCTGGGGCAAATGGAACGAATGGTAGCAATGGTCAAACAGGGGTTTCCGTTCGCGTTTTCACGACAACAAAAATATTTAATCAAACAAAATTTGTAATTATTCATGCTTTTTACTCAGACAATCGCCATCAAACTGAAGTTTTAAAATTTGATGGTCAACCGATTGTAATTAGCACCAATGGAGGAAACGGAGGTAGCGGAGGAAACGGAGGAATTGGCTCGAATGGCTCCATCAATATTGCCACAAAAGTGAATTCTCCGATGGGTGGAAATGGTGGTTCTGGAGGCAATGCAGGTTCTGGAGGTAATGCAGGAAACATATCACTGATTTTTACCCCTGAAATCACAAATTCTAGCACTATTTTCTCTACTTCTTCGAATGGGGGTTTTGCAGGTGCTATAGGAGTTGGCGGTAAAGGAGGAAAAGGTGATTATTCGGATGTCAAATTCATTGGAAAAGTGCTGAATACAAGAGATGGAAATAATGGCAACAATGGCCTATCTGGACAAAATGGACTTAATGCGCTTACACCCAATTTCAAAACGTTAACGATTGAAGAATGGAAAGCATTTTATACGCGTCACATCAACGAAGGATTTATTTTTTAGAGGGCGATAATTTCTCTATTTCTTTTTTAAATTTCCTTTTTTCCATTCATCGATGAATTTCCCCCAAGCATAAGGGTTCAGAAAATTATTGACCGGCATTTGCCCATTTGTGTATATTCTAGTGTACTGCTGATTCTGCATGGAACCAAATGATAATGAAGCGTCTCCGTCCAATCGTGCGGCAGCAAAAGCGAGATTATCGCCTGAAAGTTGTTCCTGCGCTCTTCTAAAAGCATCACTGTAAGGTTCCATTTCAACGAACTCTTTTGCGAAATTCTCACGAGATGGCCATGGATAAACAGTAACTTCGGGCATTTCCAATGTATCTTCTTGCAGCATATGAATGATTGAATATCGATTCTCTTTCAGTGTGTCAGGAACGACAAAGCTGGAAGTTTTGTATCCAAAATATTTAAACAATAAGGTATCACCAGGATATACAGCTAGAGAAAAATAACCGTAATAATCTGAAATTACGCCATGTTTAATCGAAATATCATACACGGTTGAGTATGGAAGTTGATTCAGTGCATTTTCAGAAACAACCACGCCAGATAGTTGAATAATCTTCCCCCTATCTCTTGGAGTTTTTTCTATAGATTGAGAAAAAGTTACAACGGAATAAAAAGACATTATCAGAAGTACTACATTTTTCATTCTTGCACTTTTAACACAAAATTAACTCATTTTCCAAATACCAAAGAATAAATATTTTTATTTAACAATTATTTAGGATTAAAGCATCCAAAATTTAATTTAAAAAAAGAAAAATCAATTCAAAATTTAGTAAACAATGTTATCTTTGCACGAATTTAGTAAAAAGATTCAACATGGCGCTTTCAGATATTAGTCAAATAAGAGAAGGATTAACATACGATGATGTATTATTAGTCCCAGCCTTTTCAGAAATTCTTCCACGAGACGTACAACTAAAAAGTAAATTCAGTAGAAACATCTGCGTAAACACTCCTATCACATCTGCAGCAATGGATACGGTTACTGAATCAAAACTTGCGATTGCGATTGCGCAACAAGGTGGTATTGGCGTGATTCACAAGAATATGACAATTGCTGAACAAGCATTGCAAGTGAGAAAAGTAAAGCGTTCAGAAAGTGGAATGATTCTAGACCCTGTTACTCTTCATGTTGATTCACTTGTGAAAGATGCACGTCAATCGATGAAAGAAAATAGTATCGGAGGAATTCCTATTATTGATAATGACAAAAAATTAGTTGGGATTGTAACCAATAGAGATTTACGTTTTGAGAAAAATATGAATCGACCTATTCGCGAAGTGATGACGAGTAAAAATATTGTAACCGCTATAGACGGGACCGATTTAAACACTGCTGAAGACATTTTACAAGAAAGAAAAATTGAAAAACTTCCAGTTATAGATGCAAATAATCGACTAATTGGATTAATAACCTACAGAGATATTATAAAAGTAAAAGAACATCCCAACTCCTGTAAGGATTCTTTTGGACGACTAAGAGTAGCTGCTGCTGTTGGGGTAACAACGGATACGATTGAGAGAATTGATGCGCTTGTTGACGCAGGTGTTGATGCTGTCGTAATAGATACTGCGCACGGTCATACGTTGGGTGTTGTAGAAAAATTAAAAGAAGTGAAAGCAAAATATCCAAGATTGGATGTTGTGGTGGGGAATGTTGCCACTGCTGCTGCTGCTAAATATCTTGCTGATGCTGGTGCTGATGCTGTAAAAGTAGGTATCGGTCCAGGTTCAATTTGCACAACTAGAATAATTGCTGGTGTTGGTGTCCCTCAATTAACGGCTGTAAATGATGTTGCGAGAGCACTTGAAGGTACTGGAGTTCCCGTAATTGCCGATGGAGGAATACGTTATACTGGAGACATCGTAAAAGCAATTGCAGCAGGAGCTGACACCGTAATGGTTGGTTCTATGTTTGCTGGAGTGGAAGAATCACCAGGGGAAACGATTATTTTCGAAGGACGTAAATTCAAATCTTACAGAGGAATGGGATCATTAGAAGCGATGCAAAAAGGCTCAAAAGATCGATATTTTCAAGATGCGGAAGATGATGTGAAAAAATTAGTTCCAGAAGGAATATCAGGACGAGTGGCTTACAAAGGTCATTTGATTGAAGTTGTCTATCAAATCATGGGAGGACTCAGAGCTGGAATGGGATATTGCGGAGCGCCTACTATTGAGAGGTTGAAGCATTCTGAATTTATACGTATCACCAACGCAGGAATGAAAGAATCGCACCCACATGATGTTACAATCACCAGAGAAGCACCTAATTACAGCATCAAATAACTGAAAAACAAGAATAATTTAACTAAGAAGAATTACATTTGAACCTTAAAATTAATTTACATCTCATGAAAAAGCATTTTTTACTTTTATCCTTACTTTTTATTTCGATTACAAGCTTTGGACAAACGGATCCAATCATCATGGAAGTTGGGAAAAATAAAATTACAAAATCTGAATTCCTTCAAATTTATTTAAAAAATAATCCTTCACCAGTGTACGATACCAAATCGTTAGATGAGTACATGGAATTATTTTCTAAATTCAAATTAAAAGTTGCTGAAGCTGAAGCTCTTGGATACGATACACTTCCAAAACTTAAAAAAGAATTAGACGGGTATAGAAAACAATTAGCTGCGCCCTATTTAATTGATTCTGCTAAAAATGAGGCAATGGTTCAAGAGGCATACCAAAGAACTAAGACAGAATTGAGAGCTTCACACATACTTGTTCGAATGGAGCCAAGCGCACTTCCTGCAGATACTTTGATCGCTTTCAATAAAATAATGGCATTAAAAACAAAAATTGATAAGGGTGAAAAATTTGCGGATGTTGCACGATTGAGTTCAGAAGATCCTTCAGCAAAATCTAACTTCGGGGATCTTGGATTTTTTACTGCTTTTCAAATGGTTTATCCTTTCGAAGAAAAGGCATACAATACAAAAATTGGTTCCGTTTCAAAACCAGTTAGAACTCGCTTTGGTTACCATTTAATTAATGTGGTTGATTCTCGCCCTGCTAGAGGTACGATGAAAACAGCTCATATTATGGTTGCTGCATCAAAAAATGCTTCTATTACTGATGTTGAGGCTGCAAAAAAGAAAATCGACGAAATTTATTCAAAACTTGAAAAAGGAGAAAAATTCGAAGATTTAGTGAAAAGTTATTCGGATGATCCTAGTTCAAACTCAAAAGAAGGCGTATTACCTGCATTTGGAACAGGAACAACAACCAGAATGGTAACCTCTTTTGAAGATGCAGCATTTGCGCTAAAAAAGAATGGTGATTTTAGTGCTCCCATAAAAACAGAGTATGGCTACCATATCATAAAAAGAGTAGAATGGACAGATGTTCCAAAATTTGAAACTGCCAAAAAAGAATTGCAAACCAAAGTTAACAAAGACGAACGAGCAATGAAAACGCAGGACTCGTATGTGTTGAAATTAAAAGCAGCGTATAATTATAAAAATAAATCTAAAAAAACAATCAGCTGGTTTAATTCAAATGTTGATTCAACTTTTTTTCAAGGAAAATGGAAAGCAGATAAATTAAAAAGTGATAAAGTTCTTTTCGTATTAGATGGAAAAAAACACACTCAAAAATCATTCGCTGAATTTTTAGAAAGAAATCAGCGTGGTGTGAACAAAGACAATATTCCACTGATCGTTAAAAATCAATACGTAAAATGGGAGAAAGAAGTGGTTTTAGGATATGAAGAATCTAAATTGCAAGAAAAATATCCAGATTTCAAAGCGTTGATAAACGAATACCATGACGGAATTATTCTGTATGAAATAATGACCGACAAAGTGTGGGATAAAGCCATGAAGGATACCGTTGGTCTAAAAACATTTTTTAAAGAAAATAGAACTAACTATGTGTGGGGAAATCGTGTGGATGCTGTCGTGTATGAATGTGCCAACAAACAAATCGCTGAGAACGTTTTCAAATTAATAAAAAACGATACGATCAATTCAAAAAATGTACTTGATATCATCAATAAAGAAAGTGAATTAAATTTACGCGTTAGAACTAATAAATTTGATAAAGAACAAACACTTTATTTGAAAGATAAAAACCTAACAAAAGGTGTTAATGCTCCCTATGAATTCGATGGTAAGTTTTATGTACTAAAAGTGTCTGATTTATTACCTCCAGCGCAAAAAGAATTAAACGAAGCAAAAGGTGCCATTACTTCCGATTACCAAAATTACTTGGAATTAAAATGGTTAGAAGAATTGGCTGAAAAACACCCGATAACTATTAATAAAACAGTCTTATATTCACTTGGTAAGTAAACATACATATTTTAAGAGGCAAGCTGACATTATTGTCGGCTTGTTTTGTTTATTGCTCTTTTCAAATTGCTCTGGAAACAAGAAGATTGTTGCATCCGTTGATGACAATGAATTAACTCGAGAAAAAGGGGAACTGATGATGACGCATTTAGGATATAACATACATGACAGAAAAGATTGGGTGAAATTTATTGACAATTGGTGCGAAGAACAAGCATTAAAAGAGGAATTAAAAATCCAAGATATTACTAAATCTGAATTAGTAGAAATGAGAAGTCAAGCGTTTATGGGTGATTTATCTAAATATTATCTGGAAGAAAAAAATTTTTACAAGGAAATCGATTCTGTTGTCACTGAAAAACAATTTCTCTCCTATTATAATCAACATAAAAATGAATTTGCACTTCAGGATTACATCGTCAAAGCACTGTATTTGAAAATCCCGAAGGAAGTAAAAGAAATTGAGAAAATAAAGGCTTTTTTCTTGTTAAAAAATGATAAAGATATAGCGCAAGTTAATTCTTATGCTAAACTTTACGCTGAAGATTTTTATTTCGATGATAAACAGTGGATCTATTTTAATGATTTAACAAAAGATATTCCCATTGGAAAATATAATAAAGATAATATCGTTTTGAACAGAACAAAAACGTACTTTGAAGATAATGAATTTGTGTACTTTATTAACATTATAGATTTTAAAGTAAAGGATGCCACTCCCCCACTTGACTTTCTGAAAAATCAAATGAAAGAAATAATTGTGGCTCAAAGGATGAATGATATCAGAGAGAAAAAAGAAGTGACGCTTATTCAAAATATAAAAAAGAAACATGAGATTACAAAACATTTTTAGTGTGCTACTTTTGGTATGCTTCAGTCATGCCTTCGGTCAACAGAAAGATCTTGTTATTGATAAAATAGCAGCTCAAATTGGTGATAATATCATACTGATGTCAGATATTCAATCGCAACTATCGCAAGCAATTGCAAATGGAGATACGCTCACTGAAAATCGTGAATGTTTCATTTTGGAAGATTTAATGTTTCAAAATCTACTGCTTCATCAGTCAAAAATTGACAGTCTTGTTATTCCTGATGCGCAAGTAGATGCTGAAATGGAAAACAGATTGAGAACCATAGAGCAACAAATTGGAAGTCGTCAAAAATTGGAGGAATTTTACGGGAAATCGACCACCGAACTAAAAATTGAATTCAGAGATGTTATCAAAGACCGTTTGCTTTCACAAGAAATGGAGCGAAAAATAACTACTGACTTATCTGTTACGCCAAAGGAAGTGAAGGACTTTTTCACTAAAATACCTTTGGACAGTGTTCCCTTGATCAATACTCAATTGAGTTTTCAGCAAATTGTGAATTATCCTGCCGTAACAACACTGGATAAAAAAATTGCCTATGATAAATTAGTAGCTATTCGCGCCAACATTTTGGGTGGAAAAAGTTTTGAAACGCAGGCCAGAATAAATTCAATGGATCCAGGAAGTGCATCTCAAGGAGGAAAAATATCTGCTACCCGAGGAATGATGGTACCGACCTTTGAATCTGCTTTATTTAATTTAAAAGTGGGAGAAGTTTCTGAAGTATTCGAATCGCCTTACGGATATCATATCGTGACATTATTAGACAGAAAAGGAGATGATTACGTATGTCGTCACATTCTTATTATGCCTGAATTTAGCAATGAATCTTTGGTGAATTCTGCGAATAAAATGGATTCTTGCTATGCCGCTTTAAAAGCTGGAACCATTGCTTGGGATGAAGCCGTTTTGAAATACTCCAACGATGAATTAACGAAACAAAACAAAGGAATTATAACGAATCCTATAACGTCTGAGCAAATGTGGGATATGGAAGATTTGAACCAAGTGGATCAACAAATTTTTGTTCTAACAGATGTAATGGAAAAAGGCGATATTTCTATGCCCAATTTATACACAGAAATATACGAACACAAGCAAGGAATCAGAATTGTGCGATTAATGGAAAGAACGGCTCCACACAAAGCAAATCTAAAGGAGGATTATGTATTAATCAAGCGAGCGACAGAAAATGATAAAAAACAAAAGATGATCGCTAAATGGATAAAATCAAAAATTGCTGATTCTTATATCCGCATAGATCCAAGTTATAGTGATTGTGTTTTTAAAAATATCTGGATACAAACCTTTGAATAGATTTTCCTATATTTAAACTTTCCTTCATAAAAATTACATAAAATGTCAGATAAAGAAGCAGTAGAGCAATTAGTAGCGCATTACAATGAACTAAAAAATGAAATTCATAAAGTGATTGTTGGACAAGATGATGTTGTCGACCAAGTACTTATTTCTATTTTTTCAAAAGGGCATTGTCTATTAGTTGGTGTTCCTGGTTTGGCTAAAACACTTTTAGTGAATACCATTGCACAAACTTTAGGGTTAAGTTTTAATCGTGTACAATTTACACCAGACCTTATGCCTTCCGATATTATTGGCGCAGAAATACTTGATGAAAACCGTAATTTTAAATTTATTAAAGGTCCATTATTCAGCAATATTATTCTTGCCGATGAGATAAACCGAACACCGCCTAAAACGCAGTCCGCATTGTTAGAAGCAATGCAAGAAAGAGCTGTCACAACCGGCGGAACAACCTACAAATTACCTTCCCCTTTTTTCGTATTGGCCACACAAAATCCGATTGAACAAGAAGGAACCTACCCTCTTCCTGAAGCACAATTAGATCGTTTTATGTTTAATATTTGGGTAGACTACCCAAGTTTTAATGAAGAAATGGCGATTGTAAGAGCAACCACATCGGACAGTAAAATTGAATTAAGACAGATTTTGACAGGTGAACAAATTACAGAATACCAAGATTTAGTTCGTCGTGTACCCGTTGCTGATAATGTGCTTGAATATTCGGTAAGATTAGTAGGGAAAACTCGGTTCAACAATGAATTAGCGCCACAACTAACAAAAGATTTTATCACCTGGGGAGCAGGCCCAAGAGCATCTCAATATTTAATTATTGGTGCAAAATGTCATGCCTTATTAAATGGGAAATTTTCTCCCGATATTGAAGATGTAAAAGCGGTTGCTAAACCCATCTTAAGACATCGTTTGGTTAGAAATTACAGAGCGGAAGCAGAAGGGTTTACAATGGATAAAATCATCGACGGATTACTTTAATTTTAAAGCGGCAACGATTTAAAATACTTTATTCGAGGATTCTGATACCGAATTTAATTGCTTAAAGCGATACGCTATTGTTAATTCTTAGGATATATTTGCATTGCCACAAAAAAATGTCAACATGAAATCATATAAATTATTTTCAATTATTGTAATTGCACTAATTTTTATCAACGGTTGCGAAAAAGATTCAGTCTTGCGTCCTCCTTCTGCTTCAAGAAATGATACTATCAAAAACAATATCAAGGTCCCATTAACCCGACAAGCTTTGAATTATAACTGCGGTGCATCTGCATTTCAATCAATTTTATATTATTATGGAATTGAATACAGTGAAGGCGACTTAGCCGTTCTTTTACATTCGGATACACTACATGGTACACGTTATCAAAATATTGTATCCCTTGCGAATACGCTTCATTTGAATGTGGAGACAAAAACAAATGCAACATTTAATGATCTGAAACATTATCTTGATTTGAAAAAGCCAGTTATAATTCTCATTCAAGCTTGGACGAATCAAAGTATTGTGGATTGGAAGAATGATTGGATAGATGGGCATTATGTTGTAGCTATAGGTTATGATCAAAACAACGTTTATTTCATGGACCCTTCTACACTTGGCAATTACGCCTATATTCCACAACCCGAATTTATGGATAGATGGCATGACATAGATGGTACCAATGATACTTTAAGACATTTTATACTATCTATTCAAAAGGAATCTGTATCCAAATACGACCCCAATAAAATCCTTAAAATTGATTGATTTTATTTTAATATGTGGAGAAATGTTAGATGAAATAAGACCTTATATTAAATCAATAACAGCTGATAACGGTAAATAATTTGCAGGTCATCAATACATTACTGATGAATATTGCGATTTATTTTTTACCAATCCATATAGCCCTTGGGAAAGAGGCTCGAATGAAAATCTAAATGGTCTTATGAGACAATATATTCCCAAAAGTAGTGACTTTTCAGAGTACACAGACGAACAGATTAAGCAAATTGAAATCAAATTAAATAACAGACCTAGAAAGAGATATCAATTCGAAAACCCTATATTTGTTATGGAAAATTATTTTTTAACCCAAAAGTTGCATTTGTAGCTTGAATTCAGCTTCAGTTAGTTTAACAAAAAAAAATTATGAAAAGAACGATTGTAATTACATTATTGTTTATGGGAACACTTTCTGTGTTTGGTCAAGAAAAAGATACTACTGATGTTCTTGAACGAAACACAATTTACGCGGAAGCATTTGGCCAAGGTTTTTGTTACTCTATAAATTACGATAGACTTTTCAATACAGAAAAAAGATTCGTGAATTCATTTACAGCCGGTTTTGTTTATCTTCCTGAGTCAATGGACTTTGGTGATGGCGTTTACTGTGGTGTACCAATATCTTATAATTGGCTTCTTGGCAAAAAAAGCCATCATTTAGAATTAGGAATTGGGTTGACCTCACTTATTGTTAACCCAAATTCGAACATGGTGTCTGATTTTTACACCTATTTGACCCCAAAAATTGGTTATCGCTATCAAAGACCAAATGGTGGACTTTTTCTCAGAGCAACTGCAACTCCAATGATCGATATTTTGAATGTAAGTACATATAAATTTGGCAACGAAAAGTCACGTAATTTTTCTTCATTTAATAATGTTGTTGGTCTTGGATACGCAGTATTCCCATGGCCGGGGTTAAGTATTGGCTACTCTTTTAAATAGGAATTGGCTATAAAAGCAAGCAA
>CAMDAO010000029.1 GCA_945888595.1 Chryseobacterium gleum
CGGCTAGAACTGAAATCTATGAAAAATATTTCAATGAATTAAAAGCAATGTGCACGATTGTAAATAAGAAGGCCTATTCAGTCAAAAATGATGAGGACACCGTGGAGGTAATGAGTTGGAGATATAATTTACGCTCAGATCAAGTGGAAAAATGGTTGTCAGAAACAGATTGGAATTATAAAGGCATAGAATACCCCTTAGCTTTTGAGCAAACAATTCAATATTTATTGAAATTGAATTTAATAAGCCAAGAAGAATCGGAAAATTGGAGAACAAAATTATTTTAAAAAAATTAAGATGAAAAAAACAGGCGTATTACTCATCCAATTAGGGACACCAAATAGTCCAAGTGTAAAAGATGTAAGAATTTATCTTCGAGAATTCTTAAATGATCCGCGCGTTATTGATATTCCTTGGCTCCCAAGAAAATTATTGGTAAATGGAATTATCGTTCCTTTTCGAGCTCCAAAATCTGCTAAAATCTATAAAGAATTATGGAAATTTGGAGATGGCGTTTCACCATTAATAACACATACAGAAAGTTTAAAAAAACTTCTACAAGCGCGATTTAATGCTGGAGAAGTTAAAATAGAAATGGCAATGCGGTACCAAAATCCTTCCATGGATGTGGTATTAGAGCGGATGAAAACAGACTTGTATGATCAAATTATTATCATTCCTTTATTTCCCCAATATGCAAGTGCCTCATCAGGTTCTGCGATTGAAAAAGCAATGAAAATTATTCAAAAATGGTGGATCATTCCTGAAATAAATATAGTGAGTCAATTCTATGATAATCCTTCGTTTATCGAGGCGATTATTGAAAGAAGTAAAGCGTTTAAATTGGATGACTATGACCATATTCTTTTCTCATACCACGGATTGCCTGTTCGTCAAGTGGATAAAGTGTATGAAGGAGAAACGGACACATGCAAAGATCATCCCTGCGACAAAGAAATTAATGAGACCAATAAATATTGTTACAAAGCTACTTCGTATGCCACTACGCGATTAATAGCTGAAAAATTAGGATTGAAAGAATCGGATTATACGGTTTGTTTTCAATCTCGATTGACCAAAAAGTGGTTAGAACCTTTTTCCGATAAAGTAGTTGCTGAATGGGGAAAGAAAGGAGCTAAAAAATTATTGGTTTTTAGTCCCGCGTTTGTTGCCGACTGTTTAGAAACCATCATTGAAATTGGAGGGGAATACCAAGAAATTTTTGAAGAACATGGTGGACATAAAATTCAGCTAGTACCAAGCACGAATGATCATCCAAAATTTCTGGATTGTTTAGAAGAGTTAGTGAAAACGCGATTAATATAACTGAAAAAATAAATAATCGCTCTACTATTTTATTTGTATTGGTGTATTCAATAAAGTAAGAGGTCATTATCGAATATACTTCATCGTATTAAACAATCATTTAACATACGTATAAAAATCATTTTTTAAAGAAATATCATCCATTTTCACCTTTTAAAATAGTCGGTTTGGCACACCAATTCAATTACTAATACTGACTTTTGTAATTGAAAAATTATCAAAAAAAATTACTACACGTAATGAGTTAATTTTAAGTGATTTAAAGTATTAAACAGGAATTATTTTAAAAATAATACCCAATAGTTAAACACGTGTTTAATAAAAGCAGTAGATTTGTTCCGAATTTTAAAAATAATGGAAAGAGATCTCTCAACAGAAACAAAAATTAAGGAAGCTGCAATTCGCATTTTTACTGCAAAAGGTTTCAATGGCTGTACTTCTAGGGAAATAGCTAAAGAAGCGGGAATCAACGTTGCTCTTTTAAATTATTATTTCAAAAGTAAAGGACAATTATTTGATATCGTCATCGCTTCGGTTTTAAACGATTTTACTTTTTCACTCATTGACGTATTAAAAAGTAATATGTCATTAATCAATAAAGTTAGAATTTTAATCGAAAAAGAATACGAATTCTTGTCAAAGCATCCAGAAATTCCTAGTTTCATTATTAATGAACTAGGAAAAAAAGATAAAAATTATTTCGAATGCCTTGATATTGCCGACGAATTCCTCCAAACAAAAATATTTCAAGAAGTCATCGAAGCGCAAGCATCTGGTGAAATGAGAAAAGTGGATCTTGTCAGCCTCATGCTATTGATCATGTCCAATTGCCATTTCCCTTTTATGGCAAAACCAATGATTAAAACGATTCATTCGTTAGAAGACGATCAATACAACGAACACTTGATGGTACATAAACAATATGTGACCGAAATGCTTATCAATTATTTATTCCCTAAAAATTCATAAAAATGAATTTATTACAACGTAAAAAGTACTCGCTAATCCTGTTAACTCTTATCGTTAATTCATTGATTTACAGTCAAAAATTAGATTTAAACACATGTTTAAAAATGGCTGATACAGCTAATTTAACCATTCGAAATTCGCGCTTGGATGCTCAGAGTAACACTGAACAAATTAAAGCCTTCAAAGCGGCATTGCTTCCGAAAGTGAATTACTCAGGAGATTATCGCTATTATGCCTCAATTCCAGGTTCTTTATTTCCAGCACAGTTTTCAGGTGGCCAACCAGGTACCTACACGGTGGTTCAATTTGGTGTACCATATACATTTGGAAATACTGTGCAGTTGAATCAAATATTGTACAATCCATTACTGAAATCAAGTCTGAGTTCGCTAGAATTAAATCAAAAAATCATTGAATTACAAGCTGTAATAACGACTCAAAATATTGAATATCAAATCTATCAGACATTTTTCAATCTGCAAGCAATGTCTAAACAATTACTTTTTATTGAAAGTAATCTAACCAATATGGATAAAACAATTAAAAACATTGGTCTTCTTATTGCTCAAAAATTACTGCTTCCAATTGAGGAAGATAAATTAAAAGTGAATCGTTTAAGCCTTGTTAACCAACAACAAAAACTGTCAGCTTCAAAAGAACAATTGGAACAATTTTTAAAAATATTAATTGGATTAGATGCAAATAGTTCGATACAATTAGCCACTGATGATCTCATTGAAAAAACTATTTTAATTGATAAAATTGAAAGAAATAATACTGAATTAGAAGTGATAAATCTTCAAAAAGAGTTAAATCAAAATGAAAAAACGGGACTAAAAATGGGGTGTCTTCCCACGTTTACTTTTTATGCGGCATATAATTACAGTTATAATATCCGCCCTGAAACAAACTTCTCAAAAGGAATTAATTCATCTTTTGTTGGTATTCGAGTCGATTGGACGCTTTTTGATGGTTTTGAAAAACGGAATAAATCAAAAGTAAATCGAATTCAATCAGAAAAATTAAACAATCACCTTGAATTGGTGGATCAACAATTAGAAATGGCAACATTAAACGCAAAAAAACAGGTTGAAATTCAAATTAATTCATTAATGATTTCAAAAGAGCAATTGTCTTTATCTGAAAAAATTTACCAGCAAACTGAAATTTCATTCAATCAAGGAATCACTTCCTCTAACGATTTAATAAAAGCGGAAAATGATTTAAATCAAGCGCAAACGAATGTTATTTCATCCTACGTTCAACTGCGTCAAGCAGAATTAGATTATCTAAAATCGACAGGCAACTTAAAATAAAAACCATTCTCAATTACAACAAGATAAATCGGATCTCGAATCCTCTAGAAAAAATTATTTTTAAAGAAAACAAAACCAACACGTATGAACAAAAGAGTAATTATCATTATCGGAATAACAATCGCCTTAATAGTGATTAGCGTTGTTAAATTAAATTCAAACAAAGAAAAAGTAACCAGCAAATTGTATATTCATGACGCATCGTCAGCGATCCTTGTTGAAGTTGGTCAACCTTCTACTCATTCTTTTGAAAACTCATTTTCCTTCTTGGGAACGTTTGATCCATTTAGACAAAATATAATTGGTTCAGATGGATCGGGGAAAGTTACGCGTTTAGGCTTTCAAGAAGGTGATCGAATTTCGGAAGGTCAATTCTTACTTAAACTGGACGATGAAATGCTATCGATTCAACTAGAAAATGCAGAAATAAATGTCGAAGGACAAAGAAATGATGATGCGAGAAACTCAAATTTGCTCAAAGAAAATGTCGTTACAGGAGTTCAAAATGAGAAAACAAAATTAGCGCTAAAATCTTCTGAGACACAAGTAAAACAAATCAAAAAACAATTGAGAAACACGTCATTGTCTGCCCCTTTTTCAGGAACAGTGACTAAAAAAATGATCGACTTAGGAAGTGTCTTAAGTGTTGGAAATCCTGTATTGGAATTGACAGATATTTCATCACTTAAATTGAATATTTCAGTTCCTGAACGTGATATTTTAAAATTCAAAAATGGACAAGAAGTAATTGTAAATGTTGATGTGTATGATAATAAAGCGTTCACAGGTAAAATATCAAATATGGGTGTAAAAGCAGATGCAAATCACAACTTTAAAGTAGAAGTGCTGCTAAAAAACAGTCAAGAAAGTCCTATCATGGCTGGAATGTACGGGTCTGTTAAATTAGAAAATTCAAAACCTGTCGTTGCACTTTCAATTCCGAGAAAAGCATTAGTTGGTTCGTCTAAGCAACCACGTGTATACATAGTGAGAAATGGTAAATCCATCTTAACCTCATTCACAGCAGGTACTAGTGATGGAGAATTCATTGAAGTCGTAAACGGACTAAAAAGTAGTGATGTAATAGTCATTAAAGGTCAAATAAATATTCAGAACAATTCAAATGTTGTTACAAAATAATTACGTAAAACTATGACGCTTACAGAACTAGCAATTAAGAGACCTTCCATGATTATTGTCATTTTTACAATACTTATCGGAGGTGGTTTATTAAGTTACAAACAACTTAGTTATCAATTATTACCTGACTTTTCTCCTCCTATAATAACTATAACTACTCCTTATCCAGGAGCATCTCCAGCCATCGTAGAATCGCAAGTTTCTGAAAAAATGGAAGATGCCTTAAGCGGTCTTGAAAACATTAAAGAAGTAACGTCTTTTTCTCTAGAAAACGCTTCGATTGTGCTTTTAGAATTTAATCATTCAGTGGACCTGGAAACGGTGATGCAAGATGCGCAACGAAAAATTGAAGGAATAAAAAGAATGTTGCCAGATGGGTCAGAAACGCCTGTTATTTCTAAGATTGAACCGAATGCCTCACCTGTACTGCAAGTTAGCGCTACGTGTAAAAATCTAAGCGATCGCGCCTTTTTTGAATTAATGAAAGAAGATATTTTTCCTTTGTTAAAACAAACAAAAGGGGTTGCCGAAATCAATGTTTTAGGTGGTGAACAGCGAGAGATTCGTGTGAATATCGACAAAGATAAAGTGAAATTATTGGGACTTTCATTAGCCACGATTAATCAAACGATTGCTGCAGCGAACATTGAATTTCCTACTGGTAAAGTGAAAGATTTAAATGAACAAATGACCGTTCGGTTAGCAGGTAAATACAGGACACTCGAAGATCTTCAAAACCTCATATTATCGTCAACTGGAAATTCGACTATTCGATTAAAGGACGTTTCAGAAGTATATGATGGAGCTGTTGACCAATTGACTATTAGTCGGTATAATGGCGTAAATGGCATCGGAATGAGAATCAAAAAACAATCCGATGCGAATGCCGTTGAAATGTCAAAAGTGACAAAAGAAAAATTTACTGAGTTAGAAAAAAAATACAAAAAGGAAGGTTTAAAATTTGTTGTTGCAACAGATACGTCAAGACCAACCGTTGAAGCAGTTGACGCTGTTTTTCATGATTTAGAATTAGCAATCTTGCTAGTTGCAGCGGTGATGATGCTGTTTTTACACAGTATAAGAAATGCACTAATCGTATTAATTTCTATACCAGCTTCTTTAATAGCGACTTTTATTGCGATGTACCTTCTTGGATATACACTTAATTTAATGACCTTACTTGCAATGTCTTTAGTTATTGGTATTCTAGTGGATGACTCAATTGTTGTGCTGGAGAATATTTACAGGCATCTGAAAATGGGAAAAACGAGTCGACAGGCGGCCTTGGATGGTAGAAATGAAATTGGATTTACTGCCTTGGCAATTACACTTGTGGATGTGGTTGTGTTCTTACCCGTTGTCTTTGTTGAAGGGACGATTTCTGACATATTAAAACAGTTCTCCATTGTAGTGGTCATCTCGACAATTATGTCCTTATTTGTTTGTTTCACATTAACTCCGTGGTTGGCTTCAAGATTAGCGAAAGAAACAAAATTGAGGAAAGAGAATCCATTTCACATCGTATTGATTTGGTTTGAACGCAGGATTACACTTTTTACAGAGCAATACGTAAAACTTACAGGGTGGGTTCTAAAACATAAATGGGTTGGATTTCTAGTTATTCTTGTTGTTCTTCCGACTGCGTTAGTAATGATGATGAAAACAGGAATCGTTGGACAAGAATTTGTTTCTCAAGGAGATCAAGGGAAATTTATGGTCAAATTAAAATACGATAAAAGTACTCCCTTCAACGAAAACAATGCTACAACTCTAAACATTGAAAAAATGATTCTGGCGCAACCTCAGGTGAAAATGGTTTTTTCTAATATTGGTGGACCAAGTGCTGGAATGGGAGCATCTTCTTTTGGTAATGAATCAAAATCAGAACTTACGGTCAAATTGAAAGACAAAGTTCAGGATACAATTAGTACCAGTAATTACATGAATGAAATTCGAAAGAAAATCGAAAAAATGCATGCGGGGGTAGAAGTAAAAGCGATTAATATAGGAATGGTAGAATCGGAAGAAGCTCCCGTCGAAATCTTTTTAGCTTCCAATGACACGGAGTTATTAATGGATGAAGCGCGCAGGTTAAAAGATGTTATTCTTAACATACCGGGTGCGAAAGATCCAACTATTTCAACAGATGATATTACTCCCGAAATTAGGATTGAACTAGATCGCGAAAAAATGGGACAATTAGGACTTCCTATTGCTTTGGTCGGCCTGCAATTGCAAAATGCATTGTCAGGAAATTCTGAATCTAATTTTTCTCAAAATAACAATGAATATGATATTCGGGTAATGTTAGATCAAGGGGATAGAAAGAACGTGGATGATATTAAAAATATGACTTTTACTTCTGTCAAAGGAAATACAGTGGTTCTGAAAGAATTTGCGAAAATTACCCTTGGAAACGGCTTTGCTTCTTTGGAACGTAAAAATCGACTAAGTTCAACCACGATTCGTGCGTATATTCAAGGGTCAGCTGCTGGCACAGTGGCTCAAAAAATTGAAGAGTATTTGAAGGAAAAACCATTATCTGAAAACGTAAAAATGGTCTGGGGTGGAGAAGTGAAAAGATCAAAAGAAGGAATGGGTGCCATGGGAACAGCTATGTTGATTGGCTTAGTTCTTGTTTATCTGATTATGATTGCTCTTTACGATGATTACATTTATCCGTTAGTGGTTGTTTTCTCACTATTCGGAGCAATTTATGGTGCCATGTTTGCCCTCAACCTATCCTCCTCAAATATGGGAATTTTCACCATGCTTGGGATGCTTATGTTGCTTGGTTTGGTTGCTAAAAATGCCATCTTAATTGTTGATTTTACGAATCACCTAAAAGCACAAGGGAAAAATACTTTCGATGCTCTTCTGGAAGCCGTGAGAGAAAGAATGCGACCTATTTTGATGACAACCATTGCAATGGTTATCGGGATGATTCCAATTGCTGTAGCGAAAGGCTCTGGGGCAGAATGGAAAAATGGTCTAGCATGGGTTCTGATCGGAGGTTTAACGAGTTCTATGTTTATTACCATTTTATTTGTTCCATTTATGTATCACATTATTGATCAAATAAAAGACTTTTTTAAGTCTAAAAGAAACAAGAAGGATGAGGCATCAATAAAAGATTTAATATAATATAGTAAACTACAATTTTTTAATTCAAAAGTAGTTCGTAAATTTGCAGAGTAAAAAATAAATAAAAAAATATTTTATGAACACAACAGAGAAATTAGGTTACAAAGTAAAAGATATCAGCTTGGCTGAATGGGGAAGAAAAGAAATAATGTTAGCGGAAGCTGAAATGCCAGGTTTAATGTCACTTCGTGAAGAGTTTGGTGCTGCTAAGCCACTTACTGGTGCTCGTATCGCTGGTTGTTTACATATGACGATTCAAACGGCTGTATTAATTGAAACTTTAACTGCTTTAGGAGCTGAAGTTTCTTGGTCTTCATGTAATATATTTTCTACACAAGATCAAGCTGCTGCTGCAATTGCTGCGACTGGCGTTCCTGTTTATGCTTGGAAAGGTTTAAACGAGGAAGAATTTGATTGGTGTATTGAACAAACGATCTTCGCTTTTAAAGATGGTCAACCATTAAACATGATCTTGGATGATGGTGGTGATTTAACAAATATGGTTTTTGACCGTTTTCCAGAATTAACTGCTGGAATTAAAGGTTTATCTGAAGAAACTACAACGGGTGTTCACAGATTACACGAACGTGTTAAAAACGGAACTTTGGTAATGCCTGCAATCAATGTAAATGATTCAGTAACTAAATCTAAATTTGACAACAAATACGGATGTAAAGAGTCTTTAGTAGATTCTATTCGTCGTGCTACGGATGTTATGATGGCTGGAAAAGTGGCTATCGTTTGTGGATACGGAGACGTTGGTAAAGGTTCTGCTGCTTCATTGGTTGGAGCTGGAGCGAGAGTTATCGTTACTGAAATTGATCCAATTTGTGCTTTACAAGCGGCAATGGACGGATTTGAAGTGAAAAAATTAGATACAGTTATTGGTTTAGGTGATATCATCGTTACTTCAACTGGAAATAAAGACATCATTGTTGGTCGTCATTTCGAAAACATGAAAGACAAAGCAATCGTTTGTAACATTGGTCACTTCGACAATGAAATCAATATGGCATGGTTGAATAAAAATCATGGTCATACTAAAAACACCGTTAAACCACAAGTTGATATCTATACAATCGCAGGAAAAGACATTATTGTTTTAGCGGAAGGTCGTTTAGTAAACCTTGGTTGTGCTACTGGTCACCCATCTTTCGTAATGTCAAATTCTTTCACTAATCAAACATTGGCTCAATTAGAGTTATGGGAAAACAGTGCGAATTATGAAAATGATGTATACGTTTTACCAAAACATTTAGATGAAAAAGTAGCTCGTTTGCATTTAGCAAAAATCTCTGTAGAATTAGAGGAATTAACACAAGAACAAGCGGATTACATCGGAGTTCCAGTTGCTGGACCATTCAAATCTGATGAATACAGATATTAATTACAAATTGGAAAATTAGCAGATTACAGATTTGCTAATTAACATAAAATAAAAAGGGAATCTCGGTGAGATTCCCTTTTTTGTGCCTAGAAAATAAAAATATACATTCGGAAATTAATTCAGCACTAGATTTTTTTCGAATCAATAATTCTTATTTTTACTAAATTTAGTTGTAGAAACTCCTTTATCAGAAATTATTTCCAAGTAATACACTCCCGAATTCAATGATTCAACATTGATCTCTGAATTCACTATTTTGCCCTTTTGAATTAATTTCCCTTCTAAACTCATTATTGAAAATTCAAATTCACCTTCTAAAGAAATTGTTAACAGTTTATCTGCTGGATTTGGAAATACAGTTAAGGAATTAGATTTACTCAATTCTTTAATTCCAACCATTGGCGTACAACTAAAATTCATTGAATCGTAAAAATTTTGAGTAAAGGAAGCGACCAATTTCAACGAATCCACACTTTCTAATCCTGTAATGTATGAATCAGCTCGTGCATAAATCATAGCAAAATCTCGACAAATTGATTCACCTGAATTTAATGTGCTAGAAGTTGTTCCTAAAACCATTCTTTTATCACTTGGTATATTTCCAAGTTCTTTTTCAGTATTGTTAACATCGATACTGTTATCAAAAGAAAAACTAGTAGGCGCACTTAAAGCGTCTAAAACAGCTGTTCCATCACCTTTTAAACCTTTCATATTATTAAATGAACCAGTATTAGCATCCATAGCATCGAAAGGAACATTTGAACTTAAATTCTGATTCAATTCCATAAATCCAAACGCAGGAGGGTTTACACCATAGCCATTAGTTACTCCATTATTCTCATCATTTGAATCACCATTATACACATAAGACAAAGACAAATTAGAATCTGAGCCAACAAAATCATCCGCAAAATTTCCCAAATCATAATCATTTAGCAAACCAAATGTATAATCTGTATAAACTTCTGGAGATCGATTAAAAATTTCAAAATGAAGAAAAGTTGTTTGACTTAAACAATCATCAGTCGCATATTGATATGTCATTAAATGAATTTCTTGTTTCAATGGTGATAATCCAGAAGAAAGATGAGAATTATTTTCATCATTTAAAATACAAAAAGTTGCCTGATCTCCTCGAATTAAGGGATATTCTCCAAGTTCTGGTTCATATATCGAATTTCCATTCACATCCTCAAAGGGTGCTAAAATTTGCGCTTCACCATTTAAAATATTTCCATTTCCAGGCCAGCTACTTATAGATAATGGTACTACATATCCTAACTGATCCCAATTTAGAATATGATTTAGAACTTCAGTTCTATATACAGACCATATTCTATCGTATGTACTGACATAAGTACCCAAATTATAATCGTTCGCAATTGGTCCTGCACCAAACTCAAAGTTTGGGTATCCAGGACCAACTCCTTTGAGTACATCATCAACTTTCCCCATCGATAAAATAGTAGTAATATAAATGGATAATACTTCATCCACAGATGATAGAGTTTTTGGAACCTGATAATAACCAATTCCACTTGACTTGTCATGAAATAAATAACCCTGATTACTTATCATTCCTTTCGTGTCATTATATTCTTGTATATATAATGCTGTTTGAGAGTAAATAGACAAAGGCACTAAAAATAAGATGGTAATAACTTTTTTCATTAGATTTCTGTTAAATTAATTCTTAAAACTTCTTCGAAATTAAAAATTTAATTCGATTTAAACAACAAAATAAGTTCTCAACTATTCACCCGCTTCAAACCTACTCTTTTCCTTGGCGCATCCACTTCTAAAACTTGCACCTCTACTTGTTCTTGTAAAGAAATATACTGAGAAGGATCTGTCACATACACATCTGCTAAATTCGATTTGTGGATTAATCCATTTTCTTTAATTCCAATGTTTACGAAAGCTCCAAAAGCTGTTACATTCGTCACTATCCCGGGTAAAATCATTCCTACATGTAAATCCTCAATGGAGCGAATTCTTGAATCAAATTCTACCACACTTGCTTTTTTCCGTGGATCTCTACCTGGTTTTTTTAATTCTTTAAGTATGTCATCGAACGTATAGCCGTCCATATCTGGGAAA
This sequence comes from Chryseobacterium gleum, assembly GCA_945888595.1. Lineage (GTDB taxonomy): Bacteria > Bacteroidota > Bacteroidia > Flavobacteriales_D > Crocinitomicaceae > CAIUKX01. Next base: position 11,383 of record CAMDAO010000029.1, read on the forward strand.
TCCGTTTTTTTAATTTCTTTCAAAACCGTTTCATTTCCAATCAATTCAGGCACTTTTAATTTCAATTGCTTCGCCATTTTTTCAACAGCTTTATAATTTTCTGGATGAATCGCTGAATTATCTAACGGATTCACAGCATCCCGTATTCGTAAAAAACCCGCTGCTTGTTCAAATGCTTTTTCTCCTAATCGTTTGACTTTTTTTAGATCCTCTCTCGATTTAATCCCACCGTTTTCTGTGCGATAAAGGACAATATTTTCAGCGATTGAAATGCCTAAACCAGAAACATAACTCAACAAATAAGGAGAAGCGGTGTTTAAATCAACTCCAACCGTATTAACACATGAAACAATAACATCATCCAAAGCATTTTTTAACATCCCTTGATTGACTTCATGCTGATACTGCCCTACTCCAACTGATTTTGGATCTATCTTCACTAATTCAGCTAAAGGGTCCATCAAACGACGACCGATAGAAACTGAACCACGAACCGTTACATCAAAATTTGGAAACTCTTTTCTTGCAATTGAACTTGCAGAATAAATGGATGCCCCATCTTCATTGACTACAAAAACATCCAAATCTCTGTCAAATTTCACTTTTTTCACTAATGCTTCTGTTTCTCTTCCTGCGGTTCCATCGCCAATGGCAATTGCATCAATTTTATATGCTTGAACCAATTGAAATAATTTCGAACTTGCTTTCTCAATTTCTTTTTGAGGAGGATGAGGATAAATATTCACATTCGTCAATAATTCTCCAGATTCATCCAAACAAACGACTTTACACCCTGAAGCAAAACCTGGATCTATCGCTAAAATACGTTTTGCCCCTAACGGTGGAGCTAACAATAATTGACGTAAATTGGTTGAGAAAACCTTTATAGAATCCTTATCCGCTTTCTCTTTTGCTTCATTTATAGTTTCAGTTTCCAAAGATGGACACATCAATCGTTTATATGATTCAGTACATGCTTCAGATACAAGATCAGCACAACCATCATTTCCTTTCACAAAAAAACGTTCTAAACTTTCCAAAGCTTCCTCTTTAGAAGGTTGAGCTTTTAATGCTAAAAACCCTTCTCTTTCAGCTCTGTATAAAGCTAAAAAACGATGAGATGCACATTTATAAAGTGGTTCAGAAAAATCAAAATAATCTCTATATTTCGCGGCTTCTACTTCTTTTCCTTTTACTAATTTTGTAGTAAGAATTGATTTCCGTTGGAATAAAGTTCTAACTCTAGCACGAGCAACCGTATTTTCATTGATCCATTCAGCGATAATATCTTTCGCTCCAGAAAGTGCCATTTCTTCGTCAATTACTTCTCCTTTTACAAATTTATCCGCCATTACAAAAGGGTCTCCTCCTTTTTGCGACATGATCATCTTAGCTAAAGGTTCCAACCCTAATTTCTTGGCTTTGTCCCCTTTTGTTTGCCGTTTCTGCTTAAATGGCAAGTATAAATCTTCCAGGACAACTAAATCAAAGCAATTTCCAATTTTTTCTTGCAATTCAGTCGTTAATTTCCCTTGCTCTTCAATCGACGAAAGAATCGTTTTTTGACGACTACAGATTTCTTCAAACTTTTTTGAATAATCCCGAATATCTGCAATTTGCACCTCATCTAACCCAACGGTCATTTCTTTCCGATAACGCGCAATAAAAGGAACTGTGGCACCTTCTTGAAGAAGTGATAAGGTGTTTATTATTGATTTTTCGTTAATGTTCGTATGTACTTGTACAAAGGATATTGTTGTCATTATTTGTCAGATTTCGAACAGTAAAGCTATAGATAATTATCGAAGGCAGAAAACGAAACGGTTTAAAAATATTTTGACATGTATAACGCGTAAATATTGTTAAACTTCTTTAAATTAAGGTGTGTAAACGAATAGTTTTATACTTTTGATGCTCAACTCGATTAAAATGAAGTATTTAATTATCGTATTAATTTCAATCAGTACGTTTGGTTTTACGTATCAAACATCTTTTTCTGAAACTGGAAAAGCTTGCTATTATGCGAATAAGTTTAATGGAAAAAAAACGAGTTCTGGTGAAGTGTTCTCGCAAGAAAACTTAACTGCTGCGCATAAAACACTGAAATTAGGTACACTCGTCAAAGTGACAAACGTAGCAAATGATTCCACGGTTATTGTTAAAATAAATGATCGATTGAGTAAATCCTCTCCCTACGTAATTGATCTTACCTTAAAAGCGGCAAATCGTTTAAATTTTGTTAAAAATGGGTTCGCAAAGGTGAAAATTGAATCAATTACAGCTCCTTCTGCCAAATAAATTCAGTATATTTAGCAACTAATAAAATATACGTAAAACACGCCATTATTGAAAGACATAAGCGGTACAAATAAAATAGCTCATTATGAAAAAATCATTTATTCTTCTTAGCACAATCGCTCTGTTTTCTTGTTCTCAAAAAACAACGGCCACCATTTCAACGGTGGAAACAAAAAAAGCTTCCGTTGAAGAAATTGCGCAAGGAAAAGTACTATATGCACAATACTGCATAGAATGCCACAAAGCGTTTGCTCCTTCTGAATTTTCTGTATCGAAATGGAATCATGAGGTACCTGTAATGGCTAAAAAAGCTAAAATTGATTCGCAAAAATCTGATTTGATTCTTGCCTACGTTCTAAATGGTGCTAAACAATAATATTTTTTCATGTTTTCAAAATTACTTGTGGTGGATGCATCAACTGTTCTTGCAGGACCTTCTGTAGGTACTTTTTTCGCGGAACTTGGTGCTACTGTAATTAAGGTGGAAAATGCAGCATCCTTTGATGTTACACGGTCTTGGAAATTACCATCAGAAGATGCGAATTCAATCATTTCAGCGTATTTTTCCAGTGTCAATTTTGGGAAAAAATACATTCAATTGGACCTGAAAAAGGAAGAACATCATACTCAATTCTTGAATCTAATTAAGGTTTCAGATATTTTAATTTCTAATTTCAAAAAAGGAGATGAAGAAAAACTGAAAATTGAGGATGCCGATTTAAGAAGGTGTAATCCTGGATTAATTATTGGAAAAATCAATGGGTTCGGAAAAGAAAGCGATCGCGTTGCCTATGATTTAATTTTACAAGCGGAAACGGGTTTTATGTCCATGAATGGAACGCCAGAAAGCGGACCGGTCAAGATGCCTGTCGCTTTAATCGACGTGCTAGCAGCTCATCATCTGAAGGAAGGAATTCTGCTGGCAATGTTAAAAAAGAAAGATTCAGGTGTTGCCTCTACAGTAAGCGTTTCTCTCTACGATGCAGCGGTTTCCAGTTTAGTTAACCAGGCTTCTAATTATTTGATGAACAATCACATTCCGCAGAGAATTGGAAGTTTACACCCAAATATTGCTCCTTATGGAGAACTTTTTGAAACGAAAGAAAAGGACTTAATCACTTTTGCGATTGGCAGTGATTTACATTTTTCAAAACTTTGTACGTACCTTCATTTAGAAAATTTAACCAAAAAGTCGGAATTCAGCACGAATCAATCACGTGTTTCAAACCGGGAAGAATTGCAACGTATTCTTCAAAACGAAATAGGCAAATTATCCACTTCAGATATTCTTTCAGAAATGAATGCTTTGCATGTACCTGCGGGAAAAGTAAAAAATTTAGAGGAAGTATTTCAAAATGAAGATTTGCAGTCATCCATTTTAAAGGAAGAAATTGCAGGAACGCCCACACAAAGAATTTCATCAATCGCTTTTAGATGGGAATAGAAATCAGATCGCCGAAAACAGAACTGGAGTGGGACGTGTACTATGACCTTCGCTACAGGGTGATGAGAGAACCTTTGCAAAAACCGAGAGGATCTGAAAAAAATGAAGGAGATGCGCTTGGACAGCATTTTGCGTTGTATGAAAACGGAATTCTCCAGGCGATTGCTCGGTTAGACACTTCAGAACCCGGAATTGCACAAGTTCGTTTTGTTGCAGTAGAATTAACAACCCAAGGAAAAGGTTTCGGTAAATTGATTATGATCGCAGTTGAACAGAAAGCGAAGGAAGATGGCAATTCAAAAATGATACTTCACGCCAGAGATTATGCGGTTAAATTTTATGAAAAGTTGGACTACACCTTATTGGGCGAATCGTATAAATTATTTGATATTTTACAACACTATTTGATGGAGAAGGAGTTAAAATAACCGCTACGTTCAACCGTTTAATTCTTTACTTTACGCAATCTTTCTTCTATCTTTTTTGTCAACAGAGCGAAAAATAATTTCGCATCTTTTTCATTTAATTTTCGACCAAATCGAATTGTTTTTCCCATGTAATCAAATTCCATTCTTTCCCCTCCTTTTACCCAAGGAGAATTTTCCCACACGGCTTGCAAAGAATTTTCTTTGGGTTGATGCATGCGCATTTTTTTAATATTCTCTATATAATAAGGAGTTGCTTTGCCGTAATTCTTGATCGAACGTTTGTACACAAAAGCGGTTTCATTGATTTTTATTAATTCTTTCCCCCACAACAACCAAAAGTAAGATCTTCCAATTTTAAAAGCGTAATACAACCAGAAAGCTAAAAAAACAAATATGATAATATTCAATTGCTCATTAACATCTGCCTTTTCATTTAATATGAAATTTTTATGATTAATATACAGAATAACAGAAATACCAATGACCATCCACATTCCAATCCAAGCACCCATTAACCCTTTGACAATGGTTGTAGCTGCTGGATATATCACAAATGTTGATTTTTGCTTATCTTCTAAAAAACTTATACGTTGACCAATCCATTTCATTCTGCAAAAATAGGAAAAGATACACGATTAAAAGTAATTTGCGAAAGACTTTTCAAGAATGTAGAAGGGGAACTTTAAAATTCGGGAACGAACGCCATGATCTTGCAAATCTGCATTTTTATAGAACTTTCAAATCGACTTCGGTTACTATTTTTTCACTTTTATGAATCAAGGAGTATTTTTGTGGAGATAATAAATTTATCTTTTAAATCGACAATTCAAATGCATTTTCTATTTCTCAATAAGTTCACTTTTTCCGTTGATTACTGAAAAAGTTTTATCTATCTGTTTCTTGCCATTTTTTTCTTTTATGGTGGTAATATTGGTGTAGTTGGCAATAATTTCTTCTGGAGTGATATGGAGTGTCAAATATCCATGTTCGGTATTATTGCAGTACTTCATGTGTGGATTATTTTTTAAGTACAAAGCTTTGCGTGTTTCAGCTATTTCTTTTGAATAATATTCATCATCGTTGGCAGAGGTGATGCTGGTTACTACAAATTCTACAGCAACATTATCTTCTTTTTCCTTTGTTCCGTTTAAATCTGTTTCCATAGCGATCGATCTATGATAATCTCCTGTGACAATAATGGTGTTTTGAATATTTTGTTGTTGCAGGTATGAAATAAATTTCTCTTTTTCAAAAGGATATCCATCCCAACCATCCATGTATTTTTCACCTTTTAAAATGGAAGGATAATACATCGGACCAACAGGGACTTGATTACAAATAATTTTCCAGGTATGATTTTTACGAAGGTTTTGCTGCAGCCAACCGAACTGCTTTTTTCCAAGAATTGTTCGAGTAGAATCGTAATAATTGGATACTTGCATACTATCCACTTGTTTCGATCTCTCTTCTATTCTTGTATCTAAGACAATTAAGTTGATGAGCGATCCAACAGAAAACGATCTGTATAATGGCTCGTTTTCTTTGGGTGTAATGGGAAGCCATTCATAATATGCTTTTTTTGCAGCATCTTTTCTGCTCAAGAAACTTCCTTCATTTTCTTGGTGATTTTGTGCTCCTGTCATATAGGCATTGTCCGCAATTTCGTGGTCATCCCACGTGGTGATTATTGGTTTTAATTGATGTAATTTCATCAAATCTTTATCCAATCGATACAAGGAATAACGTGTTCTATAATCTGCTAAGGTGATAATTTCATGTGAAGGAATATTGAACCGACCAATGGTGGTGTCTCCGTATACCCCAACTCCATATTCGTAAATGTAATCACCTAGATGAACTACTAGATCTATTGCTTCGTCTTCCGCTATTAATTTATAATTGGTGAAGTAGCCAAATTCATAATTGCTGCAAGATGCAAATGCGATGTTAAACGATTCCACTTTTGAGGGAAGCGTTTTGGTCGTTCCAACAATTGAAAAAATAGAATTATACGTGAAACGATAATAATAAATATGATTCGATTTTAATGTTTGTATTCTTTCTTTTATCGTGAAATCTTTTGTTTCATCTGTTACTGAATTTCCCTTTTGGACGATTGAATTGAACAAAGAATCAGTAGCGATTTCATAGGTAATCACGGCCTTTTTTACCGACGTTCCAAGTGTAACTTTTGTCCAAATCACTACACTATTTTCTGTCGGATCACCGCTTGCAATACCATGATAAAAAGGGGCTTTCGATGGATCTAAAAAAGGAAGTAAATCTTGATCTATATTTAGTTTTTCTTGTGCAATTCCAACTGTTTGTAAAAGGAAAAAACAGAGTATTAAATGGTAGCTTATCTTCATTTTTTTTAGATAAAATTAATCGCAAATTTTCGAAGTGCTGTTAATAGGGTATTAAAAATGAGTTAAATATAGTATTATTTTTCAATGAAACATACCCGTTTTCTCAAAAGAAATCCATAAAAAAAAGGGAGACATTCGCCTCCCTTTCTATACATTCTCACTGCGATTATCTAATTACTAATCGTTTGGTTGTTTTTTCATTGTTAATGGTCAATTCTACTAAATACATTCCTGCTTCAAGCGAAGAAGTGTTCATCTGGATAGTCGAAGCACCGCTCATTGAACCGTAGTTTCGCGCAGCCACTTCTTTTCCTGTCATGTCGATTACTTTTAATTCAACGTTTGATTCTTTTTTCAAATTAATCGTAACCATGGTACTAGTAGATGCCGGATTTGGATAGATTTGGAAAACATCATCCGCTTGAGAAACATCAGAAGAAAATAAATTTTGAATTCCTGCTACATAACCATTTGCTACTGCTTCTGTGATAGTTGCTTTTCCAGCATTGTCAACTTTTCCTGAACCATCAATTAACATACCTACAATTTCCATTTTTGTTTCATCCCAAGTGGAAGGCAATACAAATGTGAATGTCATTGTATACGTTGCTCCACTTGCAATAGTTGCAGGGAAAGCAGAATTTGAACCAGCAAAAGAAGGTTGAATTGCTCTTGCAACATGCTCATACACCATATTAGCAGCTAATACTGGGTTTGGTAAAGATTCATATCCACCCATAACACCAGAACCTCCGCCTTGATAATAATTACTTTGGTTATATCCAGATGCAGTTCCTGTAACACCATCTTCAGTTAAAACACATGCCAACTTATAAGCATTAGTAGCTGATGCTTGAAAATCTGCAGAAACTGAAACATTTAATGTTCTTGTACCAGCATCCCAAATTGCACCATTTGTTATTAAAGCTTTTGGAGCAATTTGTAAACGTGATAATATTGAAGACTCCATAGCTGAAGGATCCACTTCTGGTCCTCTATCAACTAAAGCTGCTGGGTAACCCGTAATTAAAGCCCCCATTCCAGTATCATACGTTGCATCAACCATTGGATCTCCATTATGAACTGCAATTCCAGCCCAATAATTACTGTATTTAGCTGCCATTAAGTCCATATAAATAGCACCTCTAACACACCATCCACACCAAGTTCCAGTACCTTCTTCAGATACCACCATTTTTCCAGCAGCTGGCACTATTGGGTTAATATTTATGGTTCCCACATTATCACTCGCGTCTCCATCTGCTCCTGCTCCATTTACATTACTAATTGTAAAAGTTAATGGATTTGAACCAGCGATAAGAGTGATGTTATTTAACATATTAAATGTTTGCTCTGATAAAGAAGCCATTGATAACCCCGAAAATGATTTATTTTCAGTAATTCCATTGTAATTTGCTGCAACATCAAAACTGTTGACAATTCCAACTCCTAAGTTTTTAACTTTCAAAGAAATAGGCACAGAATTACCAGCAATGTTTCCACCGTCAAAGCTACCATAAGTTACCGCTCCATTTAGAGAAGGTAAAATGTAAGGTGTTATAATTGTTGAAAAATCATCTATGAAAAAATCAGATAAGAAAGGAGTAACTGCATCAACAGGAAAAAGATCAATTGATGCTATTTGATTTACAGAATTAGAAAAAGATCCTTGAGAAACATTGTCAAAGAATACTTCCCACTTATTTGTATTAAAGTTAATGTCTAAACGGAACTTAAACCACGAACCTTGCGGGTAAGTTGCTGAAAAATCTCCTTGTTGATTAAAAACCAAAGTACCATCATCACCAAAAACAGCATCTAAAGTATACGTTGCTCCTGGTACAGCTGTTTTTTGTAAATTGAAATAAGCGGCTGCTCCTGTAGCAACTTTCATATTAAATTCCATTGAAAACTGACCCGTATTCAATACCCCGAAATTTCTAATTACATCAGATGGTCCACCAGCAGAAACGGTTGATACAAAATGAAGAGAATTTGTACCACTAGCTGCATCTGCATTAGAAACTAATACATCATCAGTTGGAGAAGCAGCACCAGACCAAGTTGTCCAAGCTCCTGCACTTTGAGCTTTAAGTCCAAGCCCAGCAGTATACGAATCAAAATTATCCGTAAACGTCTGTGCTTGAGAAAATAAGGATAAAAAAAGTGATCCTAAAAAAGTAATTTTTTTCATAGTCATCGTTATTTAAGTTTAAGACATTGTAAATATAAACGGAAAAGAGCACAAAAACGAACACGTATTGCGCTACTCTTGAAATCCTATTTTGACATAGATAGTATTCAGATATTGCCTGCTTTTTTTAATTAATTAAAAAATTTGCACATCCATTCTCTCTTCGCCTGTTCGTCAGTCGTCCCTCCTTCCTTTCCGGCTGCGTTCGTTTCTTCTTTTTCTTTTTAGCTTAAAGGATGGATAAATTCCGTTAAAACTAGGGGGCAACAACAAGGCGGAAGCCCATAATGCCGCTGCGATCACTCGGTCCGTTGTTGTGGCGATAAGCAGATCGGCAACGAAGCGCGCTGTCGCCCCAGCTACCGCCGCGAATCACACGAAACGACCCTGTTGAAGGACCAGTAGGATTCTTAGGCGCTGGAATTGAATAGTCGCCATACCAATCGCTGCACCACTCCCATACATTGCCATGCATATCATGTAAGCCCCATGCATTGGCAGGATAACTGCCTACCGGCATTGTTTTTTCAAGGTATTTCCCTTTTGCATTATTGTTGTAGGGATAATTTCCGTTATAGTTCGCTTGGTCGGTTGTGAGATTACTTCCAGTATTAAAGGGAGAAGTACTTCCTGCTCTGCAGGCATATTCCCACTCGGCCTCGGTAGGTAAACGGCATCCCATCCACGTTGCAAACGCCGAAGCGTCATCCCAACTTACATTTATCACTGGTCGGTCACCTCTTCCCCAACCTTCATCCTCGGGCTTTTCAAAGCCTGTTTTTTCGCAAAAGAGATCATATTGAGCAAACGTAATTTCATTTTTACTCATTTTAAAAGCAGATAAAGTCACCAGATGTTGGGTTTCATCACTTGCTCGATCTGCTTCACTCGCACCGCTACCCATTGTAAAAGTACCAGCTGGTATGTTTACCCAAGCTATATCTATTGGATGCTTGGGTTCCTCTTTAGGGTTTTCTGCTGGTTCCTTGGGTTGGCTTTTACTTTCACATGTAACAAATAAGCCTATAAATAGAACTCCAAGAAGTGTAAGTGCAATTTTATTTTTTTTCATATTCATGGGTAAGTTAAGTGTAAGACATTTTAAATATATGCATAAAAAATCGAAAATGACGAATTCTGTTTTGAAATCGTATTTTTTTTGAAGAGATAAGCAAATAATACTTGCTTTTTCAAGGTATTAATCAAAGACTATCTTCATATTTTTCAGCAATCAATGAAAGCTTTTGAAGTTTTTCAACATCATCTGCTTTTAAAGATTCAAATCCACCACCACTGGTACTTTTTTGAAGTAATTTTTCAATGCGCTTCATTAGATCATCGTATTCTTTACTAGTATTTATCTTTTGTGGCTTCATCTCTTGTTATTTTTAATCTCTCATATCGTTGTACAATCCACTTTATTATATTCAGTATGAGTTCCGATAAACCGAATATAAACAGTTCTAATACTATCTCACGTTTTTACTTCATATATCTAAAATCCTGATCTTTTTTGATCGATTTTATGGCTTCAACGATCAAATGTATCGTATTTTCTACATCTTCTTTTCGGCACATTTCAACGGTTGTGTGCATGTATCGCAATGGCAATGAAATCAACATCGAAGGCACACCATTGTTTGAATAGGCAAACGCATCTGTATCAGTACCAGTAGCTCGGGAAACTGCTGCTCTTTGAAACGGAATCTTGTGCTTTTCAGCTACTTTCAATACTTGTTTCAGTAAATTATTCTGCACAGCTGGACCCACTGTCAGCACGGGGCCATTTCCGGAATGTAAATCGCCTTGCTCAATCTTATTCACCATGGGCGTTTGCGTACAATGACAAACATCTGTAATGAGGGCCACATTTGGCTTAATTCGCTGCGCAATCATTTCCGCACCTCTCAATCCCACTTCTTCTTGAACAGAATTTACGATGTATAATCCAAACGGTAATTCTACTTTATTTTCTTTCAATAAACGAGCAACTTCAGCAATCATAAAACCACCCATTCTATTGTCAAGCGCACGACCAACATATCGATTTTTATTCAAAATCATGAATTCGTCTTCATACGTAATCACACAACCAACATAGACACCCAACGCTTCTACTTCTTCTTTTGTAGCACAACCGCAATCTAAAAAAATATTTTTCATGCTGGGTGTTTCCTCTTTCTCTTGTCGCATGTGAATCGCTGGCCAACCAAAAACAGCTTTTACAATTCCTTTGTCGGTGTGAATATTTACTCGTTTTGAAGGGGCAATCATATGATCTGAACCTCCATTTCTTCTTACATAAATAAACCCTTCCTTCGTTATATAATGAACAAAATAGGATATTTCATCTGCATGCGCTTCAATAACTACCTTGTATTCCGCTTTCGGATTTATCACTCCAACAGTTGTTCCGTAATTATCTGTAAAGTATTCATCGATATAAGGCGTGATATACTCTAACCATAATTTTTGACCTTCGACTTCAAAACCTGTAGGCGAAGCATTGTTTAAATAATTTTCTAGAAATTTTTGTGATTCTTTCGTGATAATTTTTTTCATTCCAATTTATTTTAAAAGCGTAACATTTCCTTTAACGATGGATTCCACATTATCTATGCACGTTACTTTTAAGTAGTAATCATATACATCTGGCTCCATTTTTTTCCCTTTATACGTTCCATCCCAACCCACTGATCGTTCAAAAGATTCAAACATCAGTTCTCCCCATCGATTAAATACCCTAAATGTCATATCTTTAATCATTTTGCCTCGTACATACAAAACATCATTTTGCCCATCACCGTTTGGAGAAAAGGCATTTGGAATAAAAAGAGAAGGTTCATTGCAGATAAAAGGGAAAATTTTCACCCAAATAGTATCCATCTTCGTACAAATTCCATCGGTCACAAACAAGGTGAAAAGAGTCGTAACGTTGACTAACGCATTCGTAGTTTGAGAAGTAGGACTCTCCACTCCTGCACTCGGTGTCCAAGAATAGGATAATCCATCTGGCTGCGCTGTCAGTACAACGGTTGTCCCTTCTGGAACGAGATTGTCTGAAACAGATGCGATCACCTCAGCCGGATTTACAATACTTACCGCAATAAAAAGAGAATCCACAAGAATACATCCATTGGAAGCTGTTGCCGTCAAATACACATATTGACTAACCGGCGGTGCAACAAATACTTGATTTGTAGTCGAAGGAGTAACAATTATTGAAGCAGGAGACCACGCATACGTAAAGGTCAACGCAGGATTTGTATTAATGGCTGAAATCTCCACAATATCCCCAGAACAAATGGATTCAACTCCCGTAAGATCTAGATCTGAACTCGTAAAATGAATTTGAACCGAATCAATTTGTGGACAATTCCCTAGATTATTTACCATCACATAGTAGGTCGTATTCACCTCCGAATTTACGGTCAACGTAGAATCTAACACGTTGGTATTTAAAGTGTCAGAAAAATTAATTGACGAAGACCAAACAAAGCTACTTGCGGTACCGAAACTATTAGCTGTTAAGATTTGAGTACTTGGGTAACATTGCTCCACATCAGGAGAAACAGTTAATTGCGTTAATTCAGCAACCGTGATGACAATTTTGGCCGTATCCGTTAAGTTACAAATACTATCCGTAACATATAAAAACACGTTGTAGATGCCAGGATCTGTATAGGTGATAATTGGATTGAAAATAATAGTACTTGTGTCTCCATTGCCAAAATCCCAGAGATAACTATCCGATGCAGAAGAGGTGTTTTCAAAAATAACTTCAAAATCAGTACACCCTAAATTATCTCCCACAACAAATTCAGCTTTTGGAATAATGGCGAAATCGAATTTAAACACAATATTATTGCAATTTGAACTTAAGTTAGAATTTGACCAAGCTCCCGGATTTGGATACGTCGGAAATGTGCTATGTCCGCCGCAACCACCACAAACGGATTGGTAAACAACGCCATTCCTGTCAAAACGAGAAGTTCCTCCATCGACATGTTCAGCAGAAAGAGGATCTCCAATGTAGGAGGCATAAATCTTAAAATTAAACGTTCTATCCAATACAAAAAGATAAAAATTAAACCCATCGTCACTACTTGCTTGAAACGCATCAGGAGTGGTCGGCATGCCTGTCAATGGGACTCCTGTCAAGATATTTCCTCCCCAACCAGAAACATAAATATTTCCACAAACATCCACTAAGAAAGCAGCAGGAGAAATATTCACCAAAGGACTTCCATTTCCAAAAACCGTAGAGTTCAAAGCAGTTGTAAGTGAAGGATTTAACTTGCAGATAAACTGACTACTATTTGCATCTACATATCCTGAATTAATCACAGGAAACAGTCCACCCTTCGATTGACCAACGACAAAAACATTGTCATTTCGATCAATTTCAACAATGTACACTTGATCATAATCAGAAGTACCGATATAACTAACTCCAGATAAAGTTAGGCCAGAAGGTGTTATTTTCCCCACAAAACCATCGGCGATTCCACCGCTATAAATTGGTAAAAATTTCCCTGCGGTTTGTGGCAAATTATTTGAGCTCGTTCCTCCCGCAAAAACGATATTAAAACTGGAATCTATTTTAACAGAATAACAGCCATCATTGTTAGAACCTCCAAAATAACTTGACCATCCTAGAGCAGATAAATCATTCGATAATTTGAAAACAACGCCATCTTGCATTCCCGCATTCGCCGGTTGAAAAGCATTTAGCACCGGAAAATCTGTTGATCGAGAACTTGAAGCAATGACACAATTCCCATTTTCATCTAACATTATTTCTCCCCTTGAAGAATCACCATAATTGTACGTGAGAGAATCATAAGAAGAAGCGGAACTATAGATACCAGATGAAATTTTGTAATTTACACCATCATTTCCGGAGCCACCTATATACGTTGAACCCATCAATGCGTGGCCATTTGCGCTTAATTTAGCGACATAAATATCTGTTCCTTGATCGGTATAATATACCCCATTTTGAAGAAAACTTAATCCTGCCACTCCACCTGCATGCGTTGGTTGATACCCTCCTTGAATTGGAAAATCTACACTAGATGTTGCCCCGAAAAAATAAATATTATCAGACAAATCCGTAATCATACTGTTCACAATTTCCGTTCCTTGCGCTTCATCGCCACCTCCCATAAAAGATGTCCAAAGCATGGATGTACCATCGGCTGAATATTTGGAAATAAAGACATCCGTTATCCCATAATTTGGCCCGGTAACAACTGTGAAATTTGAGGTAACATCAAAAGCTAAGTTATCTGGAGTAGGATACCCATTTCCAAAAATTGTCCCGCCACTATAGGCTTTCCCATCATGCCCATAAGTAGCGGTCATACCAAAATTATCCGTGATAGATCCGCTGTAGGTGGCAAAAATAAGCACGGGGTCGATCACCAACTCAACCTCTGGATTGTATTTCCCTAATCGAAAAGAAACCTGATTATCATTCAGGACAAAAGCGCAGGGAATTTCAATTATTTTTCCATTAATAATTTGATATGAATACGGTTTTTGCTCAATAATATTTCCAAGATCTGTTGAAATAATCAAGGCTCCTTTTGCATCTATTTGAAGTTGTTTTTGACCCACATATTCCAGTTGAATTATTTTTGGATCCGTTTTCGGTTTGACATGAAATTCATATTTTAATTCCTCCAAATGTTCAATTAATTTCATATCGATACCATCATATAATTCTACTAAATTAGCTTCACTATATCCATGCACATCCGACGCCCACTTTTCCTTTTTATTACCAATAAAATAATTGAAATATTGCTCCGTTTGATTTACTTTCGTAATGGTATTTATTTTATTTGATCCCACGAAGTTCAAATGAACCACCGTTTGCTTCAATTCTGTATCAAGGAGAGAATCTTTAAAATTAGCATGCGCATTATGAACAGCGGAAAAGTCTTGTAGATGAAATACAAACTTATTTTGCTGAATCCATAGATTACCTCCCTGAAATTTAGACTTAAATAATACATTTTTATCCCATTGCCCTTTATTTTCAATAAAAGCATGATGTATGGAATGGGAATGATTTATTTCCTGAGAAAAAAAATTATTTTGAAAGAGCAATAAAAGGACAAAAAAGGGTACGATCTGTTTCATTTTCATTAAAAATTTGAATTAAAAGTAGTGAAAAAAAAAGAAATACAAAATATTGATTAATTTGAAATCGGGACACCTCAAAAAAATGAACAAGAAAAAGTAAATCTGAAAATAAAA